>JAGGUP010000056.1 GCA_021158405.1 Bacteroidales bacterium | reverse complement strand
CAAGAGTTTGATGTTCGAGAAATGTTAGCTGCTGGTGAGCATCCCGTAAATCAAGTTATCTCGGATTTAAATCAAATGAAGAATAAAGCAATCTACAAATTGGTTTCTTCATTTATTCCGGCTCCTTTAATTGATAAAGCATCTAGCTTACAAATTACCCATTGGGTAGTAAAAGAAAATGATGAGTTATATACGATATACTTTTATAAAGCCTAAAGTCTGAGGTTTCAAAGCAACAAATAATAACATATAAAAATATGACCCATGAAAAATATAGTTTGCCCTATTTCTACTGAAAAGATTGACAGTAACGTGAGTAGGTTAACAGTATTCCTTAACGTTATATTGATAGCCCTTTTTCTGGTGACATTGAATCCAATATTTATAATAGTGGTAACTTTAGATTATTTTATTAGAGCAGCTTTGGAAGCTAAATACAGTCCCCTTTGGCTTCTAGCTTCATGGGAATAGGGATCCTTGATTTGAAAAGGAAACCAATCGGTTTGGCACAGAAAGTATTTGCTTCAAGGCTGGGGTTTTTTTGTGCTTTTTCTTCTACTGTATTAGTGTTACTGGACTATAATATTGCATCAATAAGCGTTGCAGGGTTACTAATGATCCTTTCTATCATAGACTCGGTATTTAGCTTTTGTATAGGTTGTGTGGTATACAATTACTTGATTTATCCCTTTTACAAAGATAAATAGAGGTGATAACCATACGTTTAAAGAATCATAATGATTACAATCCCATTAAAAATAACAAAAATAAATAGTTAATTTTTCTAAACTTAATCTACCTTCAAGTCGAAAAAAGGAGTAATTTCACATGCTTAAAAAACGCTAAATGGAAAAATTAATCATCAATAGTTACTCAGAATTCGAAAAACACATAGGAAAAGAACTAGGCATTTCCAATTATCATAAAATTACTCAAGAACAAATAAACCTTTTTGCTGACGCTACTTTAGATCATCAATGGATACATACCGATCCTGAAAAAGCAAAAACCGACAGCCCTTATGGAACAACAATAGCACATGGTTATTTGAGCCTTTCCATACTCCCCTATTTATGGAATCAACTTATTGAAGTAAACAATATTAAAATGCTGGTAAATTATGGCATCGATAAGCTAAAATTTAATCAGCCCGTAATTGTATATAGCGAAGTCAGACTTCAGGCTTCTCTTAAATCCTTGATAAATTTAAGAGGAATTTCTAAAGCCAAAGTTAACGTACGCTTGGAAATAAAGGGTAATCCAAAACCTGCTTTCAATGCCACGCTCATTTTCCTCTATCATTTTATTGAAGAATAATATGAATAGCCCTATAAAAATTAATTAGCAGTGCTCAAGATAAAAAGGCGTTTTTAAAAGTACTGGAAAATGCTTGGGAAGATTTTCAATCTCATTCCAAATCTATAACAAGCACTATTGAGGGCGCAAGCTGTAACATAGGTGGGAACTGCAATTAAAATATTTTGTTCCGATAAGAATTTTTATTAAAATCTTAAAGATAAACAGCTTAATCCACCATCTAGTTTTCTAAATTCAGAGACATCAACTTCGATAATGTCGTAACCAGCATCCAATATTTTTTGCTTTGCTAGTGGATATCCGGCAGGAATAATGACTTTATCATTTATCCAAATACAATTGGCAGCATAACTTTCTTCTTCCGGAATTTCAATTCTATTAAACTTTTGAAATCCAGTATTGGATAAAAATTCTCCACAAACAACCAGATTATTGTTTTCTAAATAAGCCAAACCTGTTTTCAGGTGAAGTACTTTTTCGAGTTTAACAAGAGAACCTGTTAAATCGTATTTTTCTAAAATATGAATAAGTTGCTGTGCTCCTTCTCTATTCGTTCGAGCCGATAAACCAATATAATAGTGCTTTCCAACCATCATTATATCACCCGCTTCAATAAAACCAGGCGATTTAATCTCCTCTATTTCAGAATAAAAATCCTTTACTACATGTTTCATATTTTCAATTTCACCTCTTCGAGATGGCGCACCAGGATTGGTAATAATAGCACAATGTGGAGTTAGCAGAGCCACGTCCTCGACAAAAGTCGAATCCGGATAATTTTCATCAGCATCCAAAATCTTAACTTTCACACCACAACTTTGTAAAGCAGCAACATAAGATTTATGTTGACGTAAAGCATTTTGATAATTCGGGCTTCCTAAATTCGCACTGGTTAATCCTTGAACCATGCTTTTACTTGGCTTTCTAACTATGGCATTGGTAAACTTCATATGTCTTAAATTTTGTAGATTGTTTGAAAAAGTTTAAGTCTATTTTTCATTCACTCTATATTGATTATTAGGTCAAATATACAAGCTAATTTCCAAATGTATTTAGCTCAATCTTGCTTAATCATTTTATCCTCCCTTAAGCTGCTAGCCTTATTTTCGGGAATTTTGTTTATTATTGTATACCAAATCACTCAATTCCACCAATTATTTCAACTAATAAATTGAGAACTACCTCGCCGCAAACGGACGAGGTATCAGCAAAGGATTCCTTTGAGGTGAGGGTCTTATTTCAATTTTCTTATTTATTTGGATTTGACTCTTTTATCTGGAAATTATTTGCTTACTACGAATAAGATTATTAAGCACTTATTATTGTATATTTGAATCCAATTTAACTTGCATTGGGAGAACTCGGACAATGAAAAACCAGACAATCAAGGAAATTCTGCATCATTTAAATAAACAAAGAGGATTTGATTTTAGCGGATACAGAATCTCAATGCTAGAACGTAGAGTTCAGAAAAGAGTCTTTGCTACTCATTCTGAAAATTTAGATGATTACCTTTCTTATCTCAAACAGAACCCTGATGAACTTGATAATTTGATTGATGTTTTCACTATCAATGTGAGTCGCTTTTTCCGAAACTCCTTTTCTTTTGAGTATCTCAATAAAATGATTCTTTCCGAATTAATTTTATCTAAATCAAAAGAAAATAACAACAGTCTACGCGTTTGGTCTGCAGGATGTTCTTTTGGCGAAGAACCCTATTCTATGGCCATTATTCTTAAGGAATTTCTTGAAAAAGAAGAAAGCTCTATAAAGCCTATAATTTTTGCTACCGATATTGATAAAAAAGCTTTGAAACGTGCTTCTGTCGGGACTTACAGTTTTGAGAGTATTAAAGAAGTAAAATACGGTATTCTCAATACCTACTTCAATCAAGTTGATGAAAAATTTATTCTAGCACCTAAAATAAAGCAAATGGTGCAGTTTTCTTTTTACGATCTTCTTGATCAAAATAGTCTAGCACCACCCGATAGCATTTTCGGAAGTTTTGATATTGTTCTTTGCCGGAATGTTTTGATCTATTTTGAACCGGAATATCAGAAAATAATTTTTAATAAACTATATAAATCATTGAATAAAAACGGATACCTAATTTTAGGCGAAGCCGAAGTACCAATTGATGAGTTTAAGCATAAGTTTAAAAGAGAAAATAAATGCAGTAAGATATATAGAAAGATTGGGTGAATTAGTTAAGTGGGGATTAGGTAAGTAAGCTAAGTGAGAACAAACACCTACTCACCCACTCTACGACTTAACAACTCAACATAAATAATGAATTATGGAAAATCTCGAAAACAAAACAAACGAACAGCTATTAAAAGAAAACGAAGAAAAATATAGAGGTCTTTATAATAGCATCAGAGACTCCGTCTTGGTGGCTGACTTAGATAGAAATATTATTGATTGTAATCCGGCATTTTACTCTTTGTTTGCGTATACTAAGGAAGAGATTATTGGCAAAAAAACACTTTACATATACGAAAATGAAGCTGAATATAATAAGCTGGGAGAAGCATTAAAGGTGCACCATGGTGATAAACCTTTTTTTGAAACTGTAAATTACAAAAAGAAGTCTGGAGAAATTTTTTCTGGAGAAATCAATGTGTTCTATTTGACAAATGATCAGGGTAAGGCTAACGGTTTTATTGGATTGATTCGGGATATTACCGAACGAAAGAGAATAGAAGAAAAACTAACTAAAGAAAAAAACAAAGCACAGCAATATTTGGATATCGTCGATGTAATGCTTGTTAGTGTGGATTCTGAAGGAATAGTTAAGTTGATAAATCCTAAAGGATGCGAGATTCTAGGCTATTCTGAAGAAGAAATTATTGGGCAAAACTGGTTCGATAATTTCCTGCCCGAACGTTACAGAGAGAATGTAAAAGAAGTCTCAAAAAAGGTTTTCGCAGGCGAAATGGAATCGGTTAAATATTACGAAAATGAGATTCTCACAAAATTGGGCAATGAAAAGTTAATTGCTTGGCACAATGCGGTTTATAAAGATGATAAAGGAAATATAATTGGTACACTCAGTTCGGGAGAGGATATTACTGAACGTAAGAAGAACGAAATAGAAATAAAACGTTCTAGCCGCATTTTCGAAGACTCTTTAAATGAAATATTTTTGTTCGATTCCAACACGTATTTATTTACTCAGGTAAATAATGCTGCCCAACAAAATCTGGGCTATTCAATGGATGAACTCCGAAATATGACACCATTGGATTTTAAGCCTGAATTTACAAATGAGTCATTTACAAAACTAGTAGAACCACTACGTAAAAAAGAAAAAGAAAAAATTGTATTTGAGACTGTTCATCAACGAAAAGATAAATCATTGTATAATGTAGAAATTCATTTGCAGCTCTTACAATTTGAAGATGAAAATATTTTTACTGCTATTATACTCGACATTACCAAACGAAAAATAGCAGAAAAAGAACTAGAAAAATACCGCGAACAATTGGAAGAACTTGTAAAAGAACGCACCAAAGAAGTAGATGAAAAAAATAAAAAGCTTGCTGATCAAATGAAGATTTTTGTAGGAAGAGAAATGAAAATTATAGAATTACAGAATAAGATAAAGCTATTGCAGGGGAAGTAAGGCTCCTGTCATCTCGACCGTAGGGAGAGATCTCTCAGTCGTTCCTCCTTCGAGATGACAGCGAAACATTGACAATGAATGACGTCCGCAGGATGAATGTCAATGAATGACGCGCGTAGCGCAAATGACACGAACGAAGTGAGTTAATGACAAAATTATTTAAAATGAAACTAAATAAATACAAATCTATCCAAAACAATTTAGCCTTCTGGTTTCTGCTCTTAGCACTAACACCTTTAATAAGCGGAATACTTATAACTTACATTCAACAGAAAAAAGTCATTGAAGAAAGAACATTCGATAAGCTAACAGCTATTCGAGATCTAAAGGCATTACAACTGGAAAGCTGGATAGATCGGCGAATGGGTGATTTGAAGATAGTGAGTTCCGATTTTGAAATTAGAGCTTTGGAAAATATTTTTGATAAAGAAACAAAATCAACCGGAGATATTAAAGCAATTGAAACCGCCCGAAAACTCTTGAATAGGTATCAAAAGGATTTCAATACCTATGAAGAAATATTTATTGTTGATGCAAAAACAGGAATTATCGAAATTTCAAACGATAAAAATTTTGAAGGCAAAAATGTATCTCAAAATCCTTATTTTACTATTCCATTAGAAAGTGGCGAAATCTACATAAAGGACATTTATTATTCAAAGACTTTGGGTAGACCACAAATGACCTTCTCAAAACCTATTTATTGTTTGGCTCATAATAAACATATTATTGGCATTCTCGTTATGCGGGTTAATCTCTATAATTCTCTTTACAAATTACTTTCAGAAAGAGTAGGGCTTGGAGAAACAGGAGAAACCCTTATTGTTAATAAAGATGCCATAACCATAAACGATTTACGCTGGCACGAAAATGCTGTTTTAAAACTTAAAATTGATGCCAAACCTGCAGTAAATGCAGCAAATGGAAATACAGGAATAACAGTTACTGCAGATTATCGTGGTAAAAATGTATTAGCTGCCTATACTTATATTCCAGAAACAGAATGGGGTTTTGTTTGCAAACAAGACTTGGCAGAGCTTAATGCTCCCATTCAGGAATTGATAAAGAGTTTTCTATTTATATTTTTTATTAGTCTGCTTCTAATAGTCTTAATTACTTATTTTGTTAGTAAGTCTATTTCATCTCCCATAATTAAGATGAATCGGGTGGCTCAAAAACTTGGTTCCGGCGATTTTTCCGCTAGAAATGATATTCATTCGGCAAATGAATTAGGATTACTGGCTGAATCGTTTAACAAGATGGCTGAGATGACCGAATCTAAAATTAAAATTCAACAAGGCGTAGTAGATATTTCAGAAACCATGATAGGAAAATCTAACATGCAGGCATTTGGAACCTCACTGCTAAAACATTTGATGAAAATTACCGATGCTAATATGAGCACCTTTTACATTTTGAATGAAGGCACTATGGAATATGAACATTTTGCTTCAGTAGGCGCCAATGAAGAAATGTTAAGCCCTTTCAGTGTTGAAAATCCTCAAGGTGAATTTGGAAATGCGCTTTCAACAAAGAAAATTTTTCATTTAAAAGACATTCCGGAGGATACCATTTTTAAATTTAAAACGATGGCCGGAGAAGCTATCCCCAAAGAAATAATTACTATCCCAATAGTCGTTGAGAATAATATCATAGCGCTTATTTCGCTTGTAAATATTCAAAAATTCGACCAAGAGTCTATCAATATTCTCAATCAATCGTGGACAAATATCAATACGGCCTATTCAAATCTATTATCGAATGAGCGCACAAGTGTATTTGCCGAACATCTCTCAATAATTAATCAGCAACTCGAAGCTCAAACCGAAGAATTACAAGACCAGGCAGAAGAATTGCAAGATCAGGCAGAAGAATTACAGGAACAAAATATAGAACTCGAAACACAAAGAGTACAAGTGGAAACGGCCAATAAACTCAAAACTGAATTTTTGTCTAATATGAGCCACGAATTACGGACGCCACTTAACTCCATAATGGCACTTTCTCGTGTTTTGATAATGCAAGCCAAGGAGAAACTTAGTGAGGAAGAGAATAATTATCTCGGAATTGTGGAGCGCAATGGAAAACGTCTGCTTTCTTTAATTAATGATATTCTTGATCTATCAAAAATTGAAGCCGGAAAAATGGAAATAAATCCAAAACCCATTTCTGTTGAACCATTTCTTCAAATTCTAAAAGAAAATATGCAATCGCTTTCGGAGGAAAAAGGACTGGCTTTAAATTTAGAAATTGAGGATGACTTGCCTAAAATTGAAACAGACGAATCGAGATTACATCAGGTATTAACAAATGTTATTGGCAATGCCGTAAAATTTACAAATACTGGAAGTGTCGACATTTTAGCTCATTATGATGCAACAAACGTCTATATAAAAGTAAAAGACAGTGGAATTGGAATAGCGAAAGAGATATTGCCCCATATTTTTGATGAATTCAGGCAAGCAGACGGAACTTCATCACGGCAGTATGAAGGTACTGGACTAGGACTTGCTATCGCCTACAAATTAACTCAAATCCTTGGCGGAAATATAAGTGTAGAAAGCAAACTAGGCGAAGGTTCTTTATTTACAATTTCAATTCCAATAAAATGGAATCAAGAAATGCCCCAAGCCTTAGCTTCAAATTTTAAAGACAAAAGTGATTTTATTAGTGACAAAAAAATGATTAGTATTGATAATGCTGAAAATAGAATCCTTATTGTTGAAGATAATCCGGATGCTATTGTTCAACTGAAAGCCGTTTTAAAAAATGAAAACTACAAAATTGATATTGCAAGTGGCGGACAAGAAGCCTTAGATTATCTGAAAAGAAATATCCCCGATGGTATTATCCTGGATTTAATGATGCCTGATATTGATGGCTTTGAAGTGTTGGAGCAATTAAGAGGAACAGAGCAAACAAAAAATATTCCCATTTTAATTCTAACAGCAAAGGATTTAACGCGCAGCGATTTAGCAAGATTAAGTAGTAATAATGTTCAGCAACTCATCCAAAAAGGGGATATAGATATTGAAGGTCTGCTTAATAAAGTAAAACTGATGTTGGGAAACGAGCCGAAAGTTCAAAGTTCAAAGATTCAAGTTCCTGATGTAAGCTTGAAACAAACAAGCTTAAACTTGCAACCAAAAAGTGGCTTGCCAAATATTTTGGTCATTGAAGACAATGTGGATAATATGACTTCCATCAAAGCTATTTTAAAAGGAAACTATACAATTTTAGAAGCTTATGATGGAGAACAAGGATTGGAAATATGCAAATCGGAACAACCTGCTCTAATTTTGCTCGATATGTCACTCCCAAAAATGAGTGGTGAACAGATTGTTGAAATCTTAAAAACTAGCAATTCAACAAAAGATATACCTGTTATTGCAGTTACAGCTCAAGCTATGATGGGCGATAAAGAAAAATTCATTAATTTTGGCTGTGATGCGTATGTTTCAAAACCAATCGATCACTTAAAACTGTTGGAGGAAATTGATAAATTGTTAAATGGAAAATAATTAATAAGGCCCTTTGCGAACCTTGCGATAAAAAACTTAACCGCAAAGAACACGATAGAAATCGCAAAGAACGCAAGAAAAAAATAGTGGCCATTGCGTAAACCTTTGCGAACCTTGTAGTTAAAACTTAACCGCAAAGAACGCGATGGAAATCGCAAAGAACGCAAGAAAAAAATAGCGCCCATTGCGTAAACCTTTGCGAACCTTGTGGTAACAAAACTTAACCGCAAAGAACGCGATGGAAACCGCAAAGAACGCAAGAAAAAAATAGCGACCATTGCGTAAACCTTTGCGAACCTTGCGGTAAAAAAACTTAACCGCAAAGAAAAAAGATAAAATGACTGAAAACGAAATATCAAAAATAATATTTGAGTGCTCACTTAAAATCCATAAGGCTTTAGGACCTGGATTATTAGAAAGTTCTTATGAAGAATGCCTTTATTACGAACTCAAAAAGAAGGGGTTGGATGTTGTTAAGCAAAAACCTCTACCATTAATTTATGATGAGGTAAAACTTGAAATTGGATATAGAGTAGACCTATTAGTTGAAAATTAAGTAATTATAGAAATTAAATCAGTTGAAGCATTAAATAATATCCATTTAGCTCAAATATTAACATACCTAAAGCTATCAGATTGCAAATTAGGAATGTTGATTAATTTTAACGTAACATTAATAAAAAATGGGATAAAAAGAGTCGTCAATAATTTATAGCACCCTTTGCGAATCCTATGCGAACTTTGTAGTTAAAAATTAACCGCAAAGAACGCGATAGAAACCGCAAAGAACGGAAAGAAAAAAAATAGCGACCATTGTGTAAACCTTTGCGAACCTTGCGGTAAAAAAATAAAAGATATGAAGAAAATCCTTGCCATAGACGATCAACTCGACAATCTTACAACTATTAAAGCTGTTATTAAAAGTCAATTATCAGATTGTATTGTTCTAACTGCCACTTCAGGAAAAGAAGGAATTGAAATTGCAGAAAAGGAACAACCGGATACTATTCTTTTAGACATCATTATGCCTCAAATGGATGGCTACGAAACTTGCAAAAGACTAAAGAAAAACAAATTAACAAAACATATTCCTGTCGTGATGGTGACCGCCATTAAAACGGATTCTGAAAGTAAAGTAAAAGGGCTAAATATGGGTGCTGATGCTTTTTTATCCAAACCTATTGATGCTATTGAACTTACTGCCCAGTTAAATGTAATGTTTCGTATAAAAGAAGCTGAAGATAAATTACGTGCAGAAAAAGAAGGGCTTGAAACTATTGTTTTGAGTAGAACCTTAGAGCTTCGAACAAGCGAACAAAAATACAAGACACTTTATGATTT
>JAGGUP010000173.1 GCA_021158405.1 Bacteroidales bacterium | reverse complement strand
GTGCCTTGACAGTGGGAAACGTTAGCCAAAGGCAAGGGTGTCCATCGTGAGGTGGAATCTGAAGGAAGCCGGCGGCAAAATCCTGGTCTGACGAACAGAAACTGCATAAAAGGCTTAAGATTGCTGGGCCACTGGCACACGGCTAAGAGCTTTATCTTATCCAGAAGTGTTACCAACGACTGTCTTAGACAAGCCGGCTATATTTTCCTTTCGGATTATTTCCGGTTAGTCAATAGTATTAATTAAGGAACCGCCGTGTACCGAACGGTATGCACGGTGGTGTGAGAGGACAGATAGGGAATTAATCCCTATCTTCCTACTCGATTATTGTGCTAATTTGAAAATTCAGGACGAGTCACTCAGTTAAGTTGTTATGTTTTTTGACTTTCCGACCTTCTGCCCTTTACTTCTTCGCCAACCTCTTCTTCGTTTTCTTTTTCATTACCGAATATCCAAACTTGCCAATAAATTTTCCGAGCTCGTGATAAGCACCGTGAGAATAAACTAGCGGTGTGCTCTTGTTGAAATCGAATTTGTTGGTTTCAGGATTCAAGAGAGCTTTCGTAGCCTGAACGTGTACCACTTTGGCTAGAAACATATCGTGTGAGCCCTGAGAAATTACTTGTGTAACTTTGCATTCAATATTTATTGGACATTCGGCTATAATTGGAGCCTTCACCTTTTCGCCTTTCATAGGAGTGAGATTCATCTCCTTAAATTTATCAAAATCGCGACCCGATTTAACGCCGCACCAGTCGGTTGCAAAAGCTAAATCTTTGGTTGTAAGATTAATGACGAATTCGCCGCTTTCAGCTATTAAATGATGGGAATGCCTGCTTTTCCTAATAGAGACATAAGCCATAGGCGGATCGGTATTTGTAGTCCCTGTCCATGCAATGGTGATGATATTATAGTTTTCAGGACTATTTCCGCAGCTGACCATGGCTGCTGGAAGTGGGTAAACCATAGTTCCGGGTTTCCAATGTACTTTTTTTAAATTTTTCTCCATAGGCCAAACATACATAATTTTTAAAAGATAGACCGTAATTATAAATCAAGCTTCCTTAGAATTTCTTATATTTACATTTTTAAAGAAATAAAAGCACAGAATGGAAGATGTAGGAAAAAGGATATGTAGAAGTGCCCATTTTGATTCAATCGACAGTGCGAATAAAGCTTTTCGTATTCCTGATCTTTTTGCTGAACTTCGTTTTGATTTATCTTCAATATCGATTGATCATATTCCAAAGTTGGAATTCCCGGAAAAGTTAATTTTTACTTGTCGGGCAGGATCTTTTAGTCTGCACAATCGTCTAAATGCTTATAATTTGGCGATAGATATGGATGTTGATTATATCGATCTCGATTTTGAAGAGGATTTGGATTTACTACTCAATTTAAAATCTAAAATTGCACTTTCCAATACGCAACTCATTTTATCCCAGCATAATTACGAATCGACTCCCGATTTCGAAAAACTTAATGAAAGCATACACAAAGCATTCGAGTTAGGAGCTGATATTGCTAAAATTATTACCACTGCAAATTCGATTACCGATTTAGATAATATATACCATTTATATGAGATATTTAATGATCTTATAGCATTTGCCATGGGGGATTTTGGTTTAGAGTCGCGCGCTAAAATTTTGACTCTTGGAGCACCTTTTACCTATGCCGCATTTTCTGAAGAGCAAAAAACAGCTTCAGGACAAATGGATTTCCGGCAAACATTAGAATTGTATCAGAAAATCAAAAAAGGAATGCTATGAGACTAGCCCTAGTTGGGAATCCTGTTGAGCACAGTAAAAGTCCTATCATCTTTCATTTTCTTTTTGATGTGATGAAATTAGATGCTAGTTATGAAAAAATCCTCTTGCATTCAGCCCATGAAATTCCAGCTCTTTTTGAAAAAGGAATGGATGGAATAAACATTACAGCACCTTTTAAGCAAAGTGTTATCTCTTTTTTGGATGAATTGTCAGACGAAGCACAAGAAATAGGAAGTGTAAATACTGTTGTATTAAAAAAAGGAAAATTAATTGGTTACAATACAGATTATCTGGGAGTTGTAAATGCACTAGAGGAAAAAGTAGCCGATTTATCTTCGAAATGGTGCTTGGTTTTGGGCGCCGGAGGCGCAGCTAGAGCGACTATTTATGGTTTGAAAACAGAAGATGCCGTTGTGCAAGTATATAATAGAAATCAAGATAAAGCAAAAGCATTGTCGGAAGAATTTGATGTTGATTTTATAAGCGAAGAAAACTTAGAAAAAGCAGTAGCAAATGCAGATATTATTATTGATACTTTACCGGCGGGAATTCAGATTCTTAAACAGGAATGGTTGCATGCTGGTTTGACGGTATTGGATGCTTCTTATCCGCATTCGGTTTATGAAAAAAGCAATACAGTGTATTTGATCAGAGGCGAAAACTGGCTTTTACATCAGGCTTTGCCCGCATTTAAATTGTTTACCGGAATAAAATTGAATACGAAAGATTACAATCAAGAAGTGCTTAACTTATTGATAAAATCATAAAAAATAGATTATGAATACATTTGGTCGAAAATTTAAGTTATCCATTTTTGGAGAATCTCATGGCGAAGGAATTGGAATTGTAATTGATGCTTGTCCGGTTGGGATTTCTTTAAAAGAAGACGATTTTAAAGCTGATTTTGATAGACGTAGGAGTGGAGCGCGAGGAACAACGCCTCGGATAGAACCCGATTTGCCAAAAATTCTGAGTGGCGTTTATCAAGGAAAAACTACGGGTGCTCCAATAGCTATCGTTTTTGAAAATACAAATACCAAATCACAAGATTACGACGAGATTCAGGAAATTCCTCGTCCAGGTCATGCCGATTTTACTTCTAATCAGAAATATCAAGGTTTTAATGATCCTCGAGGAAGTGGTCATTTCTCAGGAAGAATAACTTTAGGTTTGGTTGC
>JAGGUP010000048.1 GCA_021158405.1 Bacteroidales bacterium | reverse complement strand
GCAAACGTTTCCATCCAAATTTAAGTGCTTCTTTTATTCCGAATAATGCGATAAATACGCCAGTCACGATGAAAACAAAAAATGGGGTTTACTTGAGCTTTCACGAAGCTGCATTGCTTGATTATGCAGGTATGACTTTAAGTGTAGACACTATAAATTTCAAATTGAAGAGTACTTTGGTAGGCTCTGAAATTAATCCTTATAAAGTAAAACGGAAATTACCTTTTACGACACCTTGGCGTACCATCCAAATTGCCGATAGAGCAGGTGATTTAATAGAATCTAAAATGATTTTAAATTTGAATGAGCCCAACAAAATTGGTGATGTTTCCTGGTTTAAACCAATGAAATATGTAGGTATATGGTGGGAAATGCATTTGGGTAAATCTACTTGGGATTATGAGTCAACTCAAGATATGAATACTTTTACCAAGGTTGAGAATGAAAAAGGTAGGCATGGGGCAACTACCGAAAATGCTAAGTATTATATTGATTTTGCTGCCAATAATAATATACATGGTTTATTAGTTGAAGGATGGAATACAGGATGGGAACATTGGATTGGATTTGATGATCGCGAAGGCGTTTTTGATTTTGTTACTCCATATCCTGATTATGATTTAAAAGAAGTGGTAAAGTACGGAAAATCAAAGGGTGTTGAACTGATTATGCATCATGAAACCTCTGCGGCTCCTAGAACTTATGAAGAACAAATGGATACAGCTTATGCTTTGATAAAATCGCTTGACTTACATAGTATTAAATCTGGTTATGTTGGAAAAATTATTCCAAAAGGAGAACATCACCATGGCCAATGGATGGTAAACCATTACAATAATGCGGTAATAAAAGCAGCCAAGTATCAAATTGCTGTAAATGTTCACGAACCTATTAAAGCTACAGGTTTGCGTAGGACTTATCCAAATATGATAGCGAGAGAAGGTTTACGAGGACAAGAATTTAATGCTTGGTCCATTGAAGGTGGAAACCCTCCAGAACATACAACCATTGTTGCTTTTACAAGAATGCTTGCAGGTCCAATTGATTTTACACCAGGAATTTTTAATATCAAATTAAATCCATATAAGCCTAATAATCAGGTAAAAACAACTATCGCAAAACAATTGGCTCTCTATGTTGTAATTTATAGTCCAGTTCAGATGGCCGCCGATTTACCCGAAAATTATATCGGAAATCCAGCATTTCAATTTATAAGTGATGTGGGAGTAGATTGGCAACAATCAAAAGTATTAAATGGCGAAATAGGCGATTTTATTACCATTGCAAGAGAAGAAAAAGGTACAGGTAATTGGTTTTTAGGAAGTATTACTGATGAAACTAAAAGAGATATCAATTTAAAACTAGATTTTTTAGAACCAAACATAGAATATATAGCTACTATTTATGAGGATGGAAAAGATGCCGATTGGTTTAAAAATCCGACTTCAATCAATATTCGGAAAATTACTGTTGATAATTTATCAGAACTTGCTTTACATCTGGCGCCAAGTGGTGGAACGGCAATTAGTTTTATTCAAAAATAAATCGATATATTAATATCTTGCTAATTGAGTTGATTGGTTTTGTAATTAAATGCGCAAACGATCGTTGTATAAAAAAATGTCAAGAACAAATAAATGATATATTTGTATCTTTACAGCAATTATGATAAAGCACCAAGTTACAATTAAAGATATCGCAAAGATTCTAGGTATATCAGTTTCTACTGTTTCTAGGGCTCTTAAAGATCATCCTGACATTAGTATTAAAACTAAAAAAGTCGTTCAGGATTTGGCTAAAGAATTGCAATACAGGCCTAATGAAATCGCTTTAAGTTTGAAAAGCAGAAAGTCGAAGATTATTGGCATTATTGTCCCCAAATTGGTTCATCATTTTTTTAGTTCGGTGATTGAGGGTATTGAAAACATTGCCTATGAAAATGGCTATCAAGTAATGATCTATAATTCAGGAGAAAGTTATGAGCGTGAAATTCAGCTTTCCAGCTCTATTTTAAATTTCCGTTTGGATGGTTTGATTATTTCCATGAGCAAGGAAACGACCGATTTTAGTCATTTTGATAAATTGGATCAATATGGCATCCCAATCGTTTTTTTTGATCGAGTTCCTGATTTACCCGTCAATAAAGTTATTTTTGATGATTATCAAGGAGCCTTTGATGCTGTTAGTCATTTGATTAAACAAGGATGCAGAACTATTGCCCATTTGAGTGCTTCGGAGCAAATGGATATTGGAAGGAAAAGAATTGAAGGTTATAAAGCCGCCTTAGCAGCTAACAATATTCCTTTTAATGCTGATTTACTAAAAGAATGTGATACTTTTGAAGATGCAGTTCTTATTGCAGCAATACTTATTCAAGATAATCCTCATTTGGATGGGATTTTTGCTGTAAACGATTTAACAGGAATAGGTGCTACAAATGCTATTCGTCAATCGGGAAGGAGAGTGCCTGAAGACATTAAAGTAATTGGTTTTACGAATGAAATAAGTTCTGCCGTTTGTGCTCCCAGCCTAAGTACAGTAGATCAAAGAGGAGTTGAAATGGGTGAAGTGGCTTGTAGGCTATTATTAGAAAGTATGGCTAAAGAACAGCCTTCACAAACAAAAGTAGTGAAGGCCGATTTAATACTTAGAAACTCTACATTATAATCCCGATTGATTTTGATAACCTGATAAGATTTATTTGCCATTTATTATTTGGGCATACTTAATCATTTCTAATATCATTGGTGGAATAGCTTCTCATTTACTTTTATGAAGCCACTAGCTAGATTCCAGTTTTATGCTGGTTATGAAATTCATTTTTGATATATTTGCATAGAGTTAAATCGATCGTGAGTAAAATGAACCGAAGAAATTTTTTTGAGCTGGGAGTATTTGGTGTTCTACTCTCTTTCGTTTTTTTTTGGAGAAAACTAACTTTTCTGAATACTACGCTTTTATATAGTCGGTCTCAAAAATTACTATACAATAAAAATAAGATAGTTGCCTTTTTTGATGATTTCATTATCGTGAACAAAGATGGAGAACCGAAGGTATTTAATGCCCATTGCACACACCTTGGTTGCTCAATTAATAAAATGGAAAATGGAGTCTTGGTCTGCCCTTGCCATGGCTCACATTTTAATCTTGAAGGAGAACCAATAAAAGGGCCAGCATATAAGTCGCTTGAACAAGTTGATACAGAACTATCTGCAGATGAAAAATATATTCAAATAACAACATAGCAAGGTGAGAGAAATTAAGCTAACATCCTTAAATAAGACTACTTACGGTATGCTGGCGATCGCTTTATTTTCTTATATTCTTATCTCTGGTATATTGTTGGCAATACCATTTGAAGTTGCATCGCCATATAGCAGTATCAGTAGCCTTTTAATATTAAATCCTTGGGCTTCGTTTATTCGGAATATGCATTTTTGGAGTTCTCAATTATTCTTTATTTTAAGCCTGATACATATTTATGATCATTTTCATAATAAAAAGGAAATAGGATTAAAAAAAGGAATGGCATTTAGACTAAGTATTGGAGTGTTTATCATCTTCTTAGCGATGCTCAGTGGGTTTTTACTTAAGGGAGATGCTGATGCAATGCAAGCGCGTCAAATAATAAAAAGTCTGAGTCTTGGCATTCCTTTTATTGGAGAAACATTATCCACTTCTTTTTTAGGCAATGGCAATGATTATCAATTAATCTATGTTCATCATATAGCCACATTTACCATATTTATAGCCATTATTATGCTTGAACATGGGAAAAGAATATGGCCTCGAAGTACAGATTTTGTGCTTACATTTTTTGTACTCTTATTTCTAAGTTATTTTTTTAGTGCTCCCTTGCATGATAACCTTAATCAGAGTGTGAAAGGTCCATGGTATTTTGTCGGATTTCAGGAGATTCTGCACTGGCTGAGTCATCCTATTTGGACTGTATTATTGGTTCTTATTCTTATTGTTTTAATTTATATTGTAAATACAGGGAAAGAAAAATTGGCCTATGTTTCAAAAAGAAGCTTATTGATATTTACGGGTTTTTATTTACTCCTAACACTATTTGGCCTCTTTTTTAGAGGCGAGAATTGGGAATTGATACTGCCCGGTCAAACCAATTATGAGCAAAGTGTTTTGCATAGTTTTAAAACAGAAAGAGTAAATTTCCGACCCGAATTTTCAGTAGAAGACTCAAAAGAGGCTCCATTGGTATTTGGACGTAAGGAAAGTTGCTTGGTTTGCCATAATAATGTTCAAGGATTTTCGAATGCACATAAACCTGAAACAATAGGCTGTTTTTCTTGTCACGGAGGAAACCCTTTTGCCACCGATAAAGTCGAATCTCATAAGTCTATGATTCGTATTCCGGGCAATTTGAAGGATTCAAAACAAAGTTGTGGAACAACTCAGTGTCACCCCGATATCAGTCAGAGGCTACCATCAAGTTTAATGACCAATTTGAGTGGGATGATAAGTGTAGATCGATTTGTTTTTATGGAACAAGACAATCCTGATTTACTTACTAATATTGATCAGTTGAGCCATTCTGCTGCTGATGAACATTTAAAAAATCTCTGTGTATTATGTCATTTAGGTAATCCAAAAGAGGAAACTGGCCCTGTAAATGAAAGCAGTAGAGGAGGAGGATGTATTGCCTGCCACGTAAATTACGATTCAAAGGCTGAACAGGCTTGGGAGAAGCATCAACAGGATGTTAATGATACATTGTATTTAAATCACCATGCCTCATTAAGTATTCAAGTGACTGACGTTCATTGTTTTGGTTGTCACAGCAGATCAGGACGTATTTCAACAAATTATGAAGGCTGGCACGAAACAGTTCTTGAACCCGAAGAAATGCCTGACAGTTCCCAATATAGATTGGTAGAAGGAAGTCGAGTTTTTAGATTTATTGAAGAAGATATTCACCATAAATCAGGGATGGAATGTATAGATTGTCATCATTCCTATGAACTTATGGGCGATGGCAAACGATATGCACATGAAGAAGATCAAGAAGATGTTCAATGCATAGACTGTCATTTTGATGCTGAGCCAAAATTAGTAGCAACAAATGATTTGGACAATGAATCTGCACTAATTGCTTCTTTGAGATTAGGTGATATTTCGGAAACCGAATTCCTGAAAACAAATAAATACGAGCATGCGCTTGTAAATACTTTTTATGCGAACGATTCTGCTTTTTTAATCACTAAAAATGGGAAAAAACGATTTCATTTAAAATCTCCTAATCCAGTATGTACAGGAAATAAAGCGCATAAAGATTTAAGCTGTTCTTCTTGTCATAGCGCCTGGGCTCCAAGCTGCATAGGATGTCATAATAGCTATGATGAAAATGAAGCGGGTTACGATATGCAAAAGAACAAAGAAAAACAGGGGAGCTGGGTAGAATATGTTGGTGAATTTAATGCCAAGCTTCCGGCACTTGGAAGAAGAGGAAACAAGGAGAGCTATGAAATAATACCTGTTGTGCCGGGCATGGTTTTGACTATTGATAAAGCTTCTTATACAAAAAGCAAACACGATTCGCTGATATTTCTACGTTTATTCGCTCCTTCGGCTCCTCATACCAGTTCTGCAAAAGGGAGAGATTGCAAAAGTTGCCATAATAACCCAGTAGCACTTGGTTATGGCGAAGGAAATTTAAGCTTTGATATTGAAAATGGAAAAGGCAAATGGAATTTCGATGCTATTTATGCTTTAGAAGAGTATGATAATTTGCCTCTTGATGCTTGGACAGGATTTCTGCAAAATAGATCAGGAATAGTTTCAACAAGAACGGATGTTTTTCCTTTTGACATTGGAGAACAAAAACGAATCCTTACGGTTGGCGCTTGTTTAACTTGTCATAAAGAGAACTCAGAACTAATGATGCGTAGTTTGAATAATTTCTCAGAGCTTGTAAAAAATCGAAGTCAAAAATGCATTCTGCCTTCTTGGGACTAAACTTTTTTAAAAGTATTTAACAGCCTCCTGAAGCGACAGCCTTCTTTTTCTTTCTACGAATTTTTATAGGCTTCTTTTTTGTAGTTGTTGACGAACTAGAAATTTCATTTTTAGCTTGTGCAAGTTTTGCGTAATCGTATTTAGCACTTCCAAGCTTATAATCTGTCAAATCCTTTGAGGCCATCAAATCTTTAGCATGTGCTAAATAATAGTTATATCCACCCAATAAGACTTTCACATTATCGAATCCTACTTGTCTAAACAGCATCCAGGAGCCATTAGCTTGCAACTGGTCATTGCCATATAAAACAACTGTAACTTTATTCATTTTGTATTCATTCAAAAGTTCAATATTTTCTTCCTGACTCAAATCATAAGCAGAAATATTTTTAGCCCCAGGAATATGTCCTTGACCAAAAGAAAAACGATCACGAATATCAATCAGGATAATATCTTTGGAATCCTGAGTTAAAAAAGCATTTAAATCGGCTGGTTGAAAGCAGGCTTCTTCTAACTTTAGATCGGCTAGGCTTTGTTCCAAATTCAATTGATAACTTAATAAGGGTTTATTCATAGTAAAAAAACCAATAACTAAAAGTAGAGTAAATGCCACTAATGTGATTAAAGTTTTCTTTGGATTTAAATCGTGTACGTTCATGATTTTATTTTTTTAAATCAATGATCAAATTAATAAGCTAATTTAACAACCACCAGAAGCAGTTACTGTTTTTTTTCTACGTTTAATAACCACTTTGTTCTTCTTAGCATTAGTGGTTGTTTCAACTTTAGCACCCGTAAAATAAATTTGTGCTCCTTTACGGAATTGGTAAATATCAAATTCAGTTTGTGGGGCTGTCTCTTTAGGTTCTGTAGGTTGAATAATAGTTTCTATCCAACGGTTCAAGCCTCCTTTCATAACATAAGTAGCATCAAAGCCTAGACGTTTTGTCATCACCCATCCTTGGTCAGCTTGAATGGCATCATTGGAAAAGAAGATGACATTCATACCTGGAATTCCGAAATATTCTAAACTAGAGGTAGTCACAATACTGTCTAAAGGAATATTAATGGCATTTGGAAGAGAAAATTCAGCAAACTCCTTAGGCGTACGAACATCAATAAGCTCAATGGAAGGGTCATTCTGTATTATCAATTTAGCCACTTCGTCGGTACTAACATATCGAGTTGGTTGGATAATTTCCCAAAGCAATTTATCTGGTTCAATTTGTTTTTGTTGCTCGCTCTTGCTAAGAAACATTGTTCCTATGGCAAGCAGTAACATCAAAGCTGTAAGAAAAAAATAATTCCGATTCATAGTACTAAAATTTATAGGCTGTTGTTGTTTTCCTTACTCGCTTCTCAATCAACATTGTAATCCAGAAAACGGCAAGTGCAATGAAAGTAAAAGCAAAAGCTATCCATGGTGCTGAAATCCCGGTGACATCCATTAAGGTAGGATTTCCCATATCACCTGAAGTATAAAAATCGCTAAATAGGGGGAAGCTTTCGGTAAATATAAATATTCCAATATAAAGGCCAATGGTAAATACTAAACCATCTAATTTGCCAATAGCAATAGCGGTAAAACTTGTGCCCGGACAAAATCCACCGACAATAAATCCGAGTCCCATAATGACGCCACCCACAATCATGGGCCAGACGAAGGTCGGGAGAATAAATATTTTTGATAGGTCGAGCCAACCAAAATAATCGAAATAAAGTAAGCCGACCATAGCCACAATCATAGCGGTAAAGAAAACTCTCAGTACCACAAAATTATAGCCGTAAAAAACGCCCGCTAAATTTCTTGAGGAAGAAAATCCCGAAGCTTCCAGGATAAATCCAAAGGCAATTCCCAGTAAGATTGCTATCACAAAATCCCAGTCGCCTGTTATAAAACCATTTGGTATTAAAGGTCCCATTGTATATTTTTTTTAATGTTAATTTAAATCCATAATTTTCTGAAAAACCAAGCATAAAGGAAGGCTGAACCAAAGATAGCCAGTAGGACTATTAGCCCACCAAACGCAAAGGTTGCAGTTCCACTCAAAGCGGCACCACTTGTGCATCCACGGCCAAACTGACTCCCGAAGCCAAAGAGCATTCCACCAATTACAGCAGCAATTAATCGGGATTTATTGGTGATATTTGGTCCTTTATCAATTCTAAATTTCTTCACTCTACCGAAAAGAATACCCGAAAGCAATCCACCAAGAAGTATTCCGAAAGACTCGAAAACCAGCCAATTATACATAGGTGAATGATCATCACTGATAAACTTCTTATCATAGTCATTATTTTGGGCATGCGTTGGTGCAATAACATTTGTTGTGGTTACGACAGCACTTTTAATAGATCCACTGGCACCCAATCCTCTACCAGTAATAAAAATCGTTAACAAAATGAGTAAGCCAAGCAAGACACCACCAAAATAAGGATTCAGGTAGCGCTGCTTATTTTCTTCTAATTTATTCGAATGCATGAGCTTAAATTTTAATTTCTTATCAATACAAAAAACGAGTTATTTGTCCGGCTTCCACCATCACAAAACGCAACATCAATCCTCCAAATAAAATGAGGAATGGAGGCAACCATTTGGGAATATGAAAACGAAACATTTCTAAAATCTCTAAAGTGGCGGGTAATATCAAACCTAATATAACCACATAAACCCAGAAACTAACCGTAAAATCGCCGCCTAAAAACAATTGAGCTGCTTCTGTAGCAACCGCTGTTCCTGCCAAAAATCCCATGAATAGATGCGTGATTAAAAAGAGTTCGATAGCAATAAATATCAAATCTATTCGAGCCAAAACTTTTCTTTCGTGTTCATCTTTACTTACCCACATGATAGTTGCCAAACCGGTAGAAAAACCGGAAACTAAAAACAAGGGACCTAAGATAGATGTATTCCATAATGGTCGGGCATTAAAAGCCGATAAAAGGATTCCTGTATATACACCTAAGATAATGGACAAGATCATCATTATCCATGCAAAAGGAAGCCTATTCTTAATAATCCAAGCTTCAAATTGATTCAGAATATCAAACTTCCAATCCCAGCGTGGAAACATTTCTTTCATATAACTGGCGACCCAAAGTATGGATAATGGAGTAATGGCCATTAAAGTCCACGCTCCCCACGACATGGGCGAAGTAAAACGAATGGTTGTGTATAACTGCCAGAAATAAAGTTTGTGTGTTAAATCCCAAAAAAGAGCTCCCAAACCTATAATAAGTGCGATTGGCGCAATAATAGTCGCCCATTTTACGGTAGCAGGCATTTCTTTTTCTTTTCCTCTAACAACAAAATAGCCTGCAAAGAAAAGTATCCCAGCAGCTAAACCACCAAGAAACAAATAAAGTGGAATCTGCCAATGCCAGATATTTAAATAGGGATCAATGTTGGGTATGTTACGACCGCTTACAAATAATTCTTCTTTCATCCGTTTATAATTTATTTTTTAATTGTCGGATGGAACTCGCCATGATAATTATTTTACTGTGTGCCAAATTTTTTGACATGGCTCGTTTCATCTTACACTATTTTTTTAAGTAAGAAAATACAATTGAGGTTTTGTCCCTGCTTCCGGAGCTAGCACTTTCCACGAACGGTCTTTTATAGCCATAGAAACATCGCTTTTTGGATCGTCTAAATCACCAAAATGTAAGCAGCTTGTAGGGCATACATCAACACATGCAGGATTTTGACCTTTTTCTACACGATGGATACAGAAAGTACATTTATCTACAAAACCATCTGGATGCGGATAACGCGCATCGTAAGGACAGGATTGAATACAAGCTCCACAACCAATACATTCGTCATGATTAACTACTACAATTCCACCTTGCTCAATATGACTGGCACCTGTTGGGCAACAACGTACACAAGGAGCGTTATCGCAATGATTACAACGTTCTGATCTAAATTCTAAATCGAGGTTGGGATAAGTGCCACTAACACTTTCCACTATCCAATCACGGCAATACCCATGTGGAACATTATTCTCTGTTTGACAGGCTACTACACAATCGCTGCAGCCGACACACTTGTTGGTGTCTATAGCCATGGCATATCTCATGCTTTATCCTCCATTTTAGTTGTTATAGGTTTTTCTTTTAAAAATGTAACAAAATTTCCACGCATTCCAGTTCCACCCATAATGGGGTCTAATGTAACTTTAGTCACAAGTTCTGAATCGCTGGCACCATGCCCATAAGCACGGGTTAGTTTTTTGTTGGTTTGTCCAAATCCATGTACCATATAAACCGAATCCCAACGAATTCGTTCTGTAACTCTAACGGTTATTGGAAAGGATGAAATAACACCATCTTGGTTTTTCAACCAAACTTCTTGTCCGTTTTTTATTTCCCATAAAGCGGCGACTTTAGGATTGACCCAGACATTATTTTCGCTCATTAAATCGGTTAGATTTGGATTATTGGCTGTACGACTGAATGTATGCATAGGAGCACGACCATAATTTAAGCGATAATAGCCTTCGGGAGGTTCTGGGTGTGCAGTATAATTGGGCATAGGATCGAAACCTTCAGCAGCCAACTCGGTAGAATACAATTCAATCTTACCTGTATTCGTATTGAATTCATAATCCGGAAGATTTTGCAATTGATATAAATCATCGTATTCGCGAGGAAAAGATTTCACACCAATTTTCTTCATTTCTTCCAAGGAAGAACCAATTTGTTTCAGCTGCCATTCTAGAAGATCTTCCATAGTTTCCCATTTAAAATAATCCCCAAGATTTAAACGTTCAGCCAATTGCTTAGTAATCCACCAACCCGGTTTTGTATCGTTTTTCGGATCTACAGCCGGCATCCGTAAAGCAATTGAAGGTTCGCGATGGGGCGAAGAACGTAGCGGATCATAACGTTCCAAATACGTTGTTTCCGGAAGAATAACATCGGCATAGCCCGTAATATCCATCGGCATAGTATCAACCACTACAAGGAAATCTAAATTATGAATAGCGTCCAATGTTTTTTTCTGATCGGGTAAGGAAGCCATTAAATTTGTTCCATATACAATCCAACCCCGAATATGGCAAGCCAAATCGGGATTTGGAATTGTGGCATCACAAATTCCTGTTGAGAGCACTTCGGTTACGAGTTTATATTTTCCTTCTGGATATGCATCGCGCCAGGTGCGTGTTGGCTTAGGATAAGGTGGATGAGGAAAACTTGGAATATGTACTTTTTCTGGATTATAAAATCCACCGCGACGTCCCCAAGAACCTAGTAATGCATTTAAAATGGCAATAGCTCTTGTCCGTTGCGTATCATCACCATACCAAGTAGTATGTCTTCCGGGATGAACAATTACGGAAGGAGAAGCTGCAGCCATTTCTCTGGCAGTACGACGAATAATATCTGGTTCAATAGTAGTAATACCATAGGCCCATTCGGGTGTTTTATTTTTCGCATGAGCTTTTAACTCATCAAAGCCATAGGTGTATTTCTTTACATAGTCTTTATCATATAAGTCTTCTTCGATAATTACATTTATCCAAGCCAATAATAAAGCCATATCCGTTGCAGGCTTAATGGGTAACCAATATTTAGAATGCGATGCTGCAGTAGAAAAACGTGGATCAACAGTGATTATCGTAGCTCCATTTTCTATGGCGGCTGACATTTCCTGAATCTGACCATTGTGCATATTCTCGCCAAGATGTGAACCTATAAGAACCAGGCATTTAGCATCACGGATATCTGTACGCTCAGGGGATGAAACGCCTTCTCCAAAAGTTGCCGTAAAACCAACTTCACGTGGGCCTCTACACTGTGCAAATGACGGGGCAGATATATTTTCCGAGCCAAAGGCTTTTACCAAATGACTAAATAATCCACCTCCTGTACCATGTGAAAACAAAGCCAAACATTCTGGTCCATGCTCTTTACGTAGAGCATCCATTTTTTTAGCAACTAGATCGAGAGCTTCGTCCCAGCTAGCCTCTCTAAAATATTGTTTCCCATTGGCATTTTCTTCACGAATGAGAGGTGTTTTAAGGCGATCCTCATCTTCGTACATTCCCAAACCTCCTGTTCCTCGTGGACAAAGTCGGCCTTGGCTGTGTGTATCTTTTTTATTCCCGATAATCTTCCTTATCTTTCCTTTCTTATCTACATAAGTCCACCCTGCGCATTTCCAGAAACAGACTTCACAATAGGTTGAATATGGTGTCAAATCTTCATCACTGGCAGGATCGGCAGATTCTTTGTCGAATAAACTCATTCCTTTTAAGTCGAGTGCATGCAAACCTAATGCTGCAACTCCTGCACCAACTGTAGAAACTTTAATAAACTCTCTTCTCGTTTTCATGAACGGAATATTTTATACTGAAATTTTTGTTATTTCTTGAATTAAGTATGTCTTTAATTAGGGGCAAATGTAAAAAATTTATAATGCATCTATGTACATTAATATATGTGTATGCTTATATTAATGAGCAGACAATCAGGTATTTGAAAAATATTAAAAAAATAAATGAAAGGTAGTGAGTTCTAATTATGTGATATTATGCGATTTATGTATACTATTTAGATATAATATAAATTAAACTTAAAAAGTGATTTGTAAAGAATATAAATAAAAAAAAGTATTCCACTTTAAAGAGGAATACTTTTTACATCTTGAATTGTATGGATTATTTAACTTTTTTTGTCCAAACACCAAAAATAACACCTGCAATGCTAAATCCAACCATAGAAAAGCCGCCGGTAATCCAGGCGAGTCCATAAGGTATATGAGCAAAAAGATTATTTGTAAGAGAAGTTAGGAAAATAAAAGTGACAGCAATAAGAAAACTTGTAAACAAGCCTCTCAATGCAGTTCTTATTTCAATTTTAACAAAAAGCCAAGCCAATAAATACATAGCAGAAATACTAGATATAATATTGGTTATCCAAATGCTGAAACCAGATTGACTTGCTTCAATAGACGTTAGGTCGAGACCAACTAAGTGTTCCCACTTTTCACCAAAAAATGGTCCGTACCATAAAAGGCCTAAAACAAATTGTAAAACGATGGCTAACCAAATAGCGTAGTGATTTAATTTTAATTTTTCCATAGTTTAGTGAGCATAGTTAGTAAAACAAGTATTATTATAGAGTTTTACAAAAGTAGGTATTTATTATGCTGAAATCAAGAAAATTAATAATAATTAATTGAGTTCCTGTTGATTTTGACGCTTAAATGCCGCAAACCAGTTTATATTAGTGGCAACTAGCATCGAAAGAGTCTGGAGCGGTTGTTTGAAAAATTGCTTTACTGGAGGTAGTGATTTTATGATAACAGGTAAGGAATTAAAGGCTAATGAGAGTGATCCATGCAGAGCACCAAGATGGTGAGCATAGAGAAATTTCTTGATTACGGGATTTCTAAGTTCTATACTTATAGCCGTAAAAACAACTACAATAAATAAAGCGCGAAAACTCATTTCAAAGCCAAAATAGAGTCCTTCCAGATTAAAGTAAGTATTATTTTCTGATTCGCCGACATAAAAAAGTCCGGATAAAATAATGATTAATAAGAGCTGAACCCAGAATACGGGTTTCTTTAATCGTCTGAAAATGCCGGTATAACGCCAATAAGTATAACTCGTAAATAATAGGAGGAAAGGAAGTCCATATTCAAAAATACTCTTGTTAATCAGGACCAAGCCTAAAGGGATAAGGAGAATATTAAAAGAAAGTAAATACAAATTAAACTTTTGATTGCCACTCAATGGAAAGAGTTGTTGATTTGAAAAATCGACCTCCAAAAACGAAGTCTTGGGCATCATTGCCTTTGCTTTTTTTCCAATTGAAACTCCTAGAATCCCTGATACAGCACCAAAGAACAAATAAATTACTAGAATTAGTACAATAAATTCTGTTGGATTGAGAATATCTGTTTTCAAAATATTCTGAAAATAAACGTAAATATTTTTGTAAATCATTACAATATTCCATCCATATAAAATAATGATGCTAAACACTTTATGCAATAGAGCGCTGGCAAGAGCTAAAGAAGACGAAACAATAACGCCTAGTATTCCTCTACCAAAAATAAGAAGGAAAATTTCTAAAAGTGCAGCTTCCATTATTATACCTATCATAGGTCCAAGAATTACAGAACTTGGTGATATGGATTTCATCAAAGCTGTAATGATTCCTGCCCGAATAATGATTCCACTTTCTTTCCAAACCTGACCAAAAGCAATCACCAGTAGAATGCCTTGTGTAGCTAAAATAGTGCCTGCAAAAGGGATTCGTAAATTGTGTAAAAAACTTCCTAATACTATTTCAATGGAAGCCCATAATCCGCCAATTACTGCAGCTTTTAACCATTTATCAGATAGTAAATTATTGCTCATTAAGAAGATTTATTAGCATATTGAAGTTTAAATAATTTGTGGATTTTTGTTTAAATGACCGAGAGTTTATATTTTAAAATACCTTAAATAGTCAAGTTATTCATTTCTTTTTTCAAAGTTAAAAGTTGTTCGCTAAAATAAGATAAAAAGCTTTGTATGATTAAGAATTAATCAAAAAAATATTATTGAATATAGATGGTGGAGGTGCTAAAAGAAATTTAACAGTCGTCAGTAATCAAATAGCATAACTTCTAGTCCAAAATACTTCAAAACAAAACGAATGTAATACCTATAAAAATCTGATTATTGCTAAACCAATTAATTTTATAAATTTGAGTAATCAAATTTGCCTATTAATGAAAGAAGAAATTAAAAAATTAGCCCAAAAATATTTAAGTGATTGTATTGAAATTCAACGAAAATTTCATCAATACCCCGAACTGGCTTTCGAAGAGATTGAAACGGCTCAGAGAATAGCAAATTTTCTGACAGACCATCAAATAAAATTCACTGAAAAGATTGCCAAGACTGGTATTGTTGGAGTTATTGAAGGAAAGAATCCTCATAAAAAAATAATTGCTTTACGTGCAGATATGGATGCATTACCCATTACTGAGGCAAATAAATTTTCATATAAATCATTAAATTTGGGTAAAATGCATGCCTGTGGGCACGATATTCATATGGCTTCCTTGTTGGGAACTCTGGCTATTTTAAATCAATTAAAGGATAAATTTGAAGGGACAGTAAAGTTTTTTTTTCAACCTTCTGAAGAACAATATCCCGGAGGAGCAAGTGTCATGATTGCAGAAGGCGTTTTAGAAAATCCGACTCCTGAATGTATTTTTGGGCAGCATGTATATCCTGAATTAAAAGCGGGTCAAGTAGGCTTCCGATCGGGTAAATATATGGCTTCAACGGATGAGGTTTTTATTACGATTATGGGAAAAGGTGGTCATGCAGCTTTACCAAATACGGTTGTAGACCCCATTTTAATTGCATCTCATTTAGTAGTTGCAATGCAGCAAATTGTCAGCAGAATGGCTTCTCCAACTTTACCAACCGTTATCTCATTTGGAAAGATAATTGGCGATGGAAAAACAAATGTAATTCCAGATGTAGTTAATTTAGAAGGGATTATAAGAACATTTGATGAAAATTGGAGAGAAGAAATAAAAAATAAAATAAGACAATTGGCAAAATCGATTGCACAAGGAATGGGTGGTGATTGTGAAGTTAGAATTGAAAAAGGTTATCCTTTTGTTTATAATAACCCCGAATTAACCGACAGAGCAAAGAAGGCTGCTATTGAATATTTAGGAAAAGAACAAGTGTTCGATTTGGAGATGAGAATGACAGCAGAAGATTTTGCCTTTTACGCACAAAAAATATCTGGAAGTTTTTATCGTTTAGGTGTTGGGTTTAAAAATAGAGAAGAGGTTTTAAACCTTCATTCCTCTTCATTTGATGCCGATGAAAATAGTCTTGAAACAGGAATGGGATTGATGGCCTGGCTGGCAACAGAAGAGCTTAAATCAGTGAGACTATGATTTTGTTTTTCAAAATCATTTAGCTGAACTGACCCCGAGCGATAGTCAAGGGATCTCATGGGTTTTATTCCTAGCATCTGCAGATTAATAAATCAAGATTCAATTGAGATACCTTGTCAGCTCGTTGAGAGGAGTTTCATTAAACATTAAAATACTAACTATGAACGAGAGCCCATTTAAAGATAGAAAAGAATAAATAAAAAACTTTACTTACTTTTGTTTTTTAACTACCTTAAAAATAATAATGGAGAACAAACGACTAATACTAATTGTAGACGATTCGCCTAATAACCAGCGAATTATAGGAACTATTTTGTCTAATAAAAATTATAAATTGGCTTATGCAGCTAGTGGGTTTGAGGCACTTAAATTTGTAGAAAAGCAGATTCCCGATTTAATTTTACTCGATATAATGATGCCGGGAATGGATGGTTTCGAAGTGAAAGCGAAATTAAATGAAAATCCAATATATAAATTGATTCCGGTTATTTTTATCACGGCATTAGAAGAACCTGAAAATAAGGCTAAAGGATTTGAGTTAGGAGGTAGAGATTATATAGTTAAGCCGATTAATAAATTAGAAGTTTTAGCTAGAGTGCGTTCACAATTACTCATTCAAGATCAAAATAGTCAGCTACTTAAGATCAATAAAGAGCTTCAAATTGCCAACGATACAAGAGAAAAGATATTCTCCGTTATTTCTCACGATTTAAGAACGTCTATTGGTAATATGCGAAATGTGTTTCGTTTTATGTTGGATGGAATGGTTGATCCGGTTGAGGATAGGGATATCATTTTTGATGCAGAAGTAACTTCAAGGCATACTTTTAATTTATTGGAAAATTTATTGTATTGGGCGAAATCACAGCAAGGTAATATTCAATTATATCAGGAAACTATTGACGTAGAAGATGCGGTTAATGATGTTATTGATCAGGAAATGGGATCCGCAATAAATAAATCCATAGAACTTACTAAGAATATTGAAAGTGATTTAAAGCTTTTTGGCGATAGAATTACTCTGAATATTATCCTTCGCAATTTATTAATTAATGCCATTAAATTTACTCCCGAAAATGGTAAAATAGAAGTGATGGTCAAAGAAATAGAAGATGGCATTAGTATTACTATTAAGGATAATGGAGTAGGAATGAGTGCTTCTGATATTGCCAGAATTCTGGAAAAAACGGAAGCGTTTTCTAAAAAAGGCACCAATCAAGAAAAAGGTACCGGTATAGGTTTGGTTATTGCTGGTGAATTTATAGAACTGAATAAAGGCAGAATAGAGATTACTAGTGAAATTGATCAAGGAAGTGAATTCACTGTAATTTTTCCTAAAGCAGATGATAACACGGTATCCTAAGGGATCTAATTATTTAAATTCTTCTTTTTATATGCACAAGAACTTGCGCTTCTTTATTATTATATTGCTTTTGATAGTAATCCCATACTGTTTAACAGGAAGTGAGAATCAAAAAATAAATAATAAAGAACGTATTGTATTATCTGATTCTTTGGTAAAAGTACAACTTAAAATTGCAGACTCTTACAAGTTGGTGAATGCATTAGCAGCTGATAGTGTTTTAAATGAATTGCTCGAATTTCAAATTCAGGATAAGACTTTAAAGGAAAAAGTTATAGAGTTGAAATGCTCGGTTATGCTTAATCTTAGTCATTCTACTGAATCTATCGACTTTTTAGAAACAATTATAAATAATGGTGATTCTAATCCCCAATATTATTTCTTTTTGGCAAAAAGTTATATGAGTATTTTAAAATATTCCAAAGCAATTTCAAGCGCACAAGAGGCAATCTTTATTTATAATGAAAATAACGATTGGAAGGGTGTTGTTGATATTGATAATTATTTAGGAGAAATATATAGCCAACTAGAAATGTTTGAAGAGGCTGGGAAATATTTTAACGAAAGTGTGGAAATTAGCAATAGAATAAATTATAAGAATGGATTATTAACAGCCTATAAAGTATACGGAAATAATCTTGTCTTTAAAAACCCTACTATAGGCTTAGAGCTCCTCCTTAAAGCAAAAAAAATTGCAGAAGCTAATGAAGATAAAGGATTTCAATCGATTGCCATTTATTTAATTCGATTTTATATAAATACTAATCAAAATTCAAAAGCGAAAGCATACGTAAATGAATATTTTAGAGAATATGGATTAGCTGATCATATTCAAGCTAGTAATATTTATACATTGATGGCTCATATTTATTCGCTTGAAAAGAACGTTGATTCTACGATCTTTTATAATATCAAAGCTCTTTCTTTGAGGACACAAATAGATAATAAACCTTTAATCGCTAGTTCCTATTTGAACTTGGCCGGTAATTATATTGCAAAAGGTGATATAGAAACAGCAAACATTTATCTTGACAAGGCTGAAAATACTGTTTTTGAAAGCAATAATCAAGAAAGAATTTTAACATATTATCGAGGAAAAGTAAAATATTTCGAGTTTATTAAAGACTTTAAAAATGCTTATTTATTCTCTGAAAAAGAAATAAAATTAAGTCGTGAGTTGGATGATATTC
>JAGGUP010000068.1 GCA_021158405.1 Bacteroidales bacterium | reverse complement strand
TGCTCTCCCCAGTGCAACTCAAAGTATTGAAAAAAATAGCTCAATGCCGTACTTCTGCACTTGGAGGACACGAAGAGCGATGCGATACCTGTCATAACGTTCGTTACAGCTACAACAGTTGTGGCGATAGACATTGTCCAAAGTGTCAAGCGTCCAAACAAGCATTTTGGATCGATGATCTGATGCAAAACACCTTGCCCATAAATCATTATCATATTGTTTTCACGCTGCCACATCAGCTTAATCCGATATGCCTATACAACAAGAAGATTTATTATGGTTTACTTTTTTCAGCAGTATGGAATACACTTAGATCATTTGGGTACACACATTTTGGCGTTGAGAGTGGTGCTGTTTGCGTATTGCACACCTGGGGACAAAACCTTAGTTTACATCCACACATTCATTGCATTGTACCAGCTGCCGGTTATGCTTTAAATGGAGAATGGAAAAACATCGGACGATCGGGTGGTAAATATCTCTATCCCGTACATCAATTGAGTAAAGCTTTTAAAGGTCGGTTTTTGGATAGTCTCAAACGCAGCCTGCACAAGCAAAAAGCTCTCGATGGTTTCAATCATTTGATACAGCAGGCTTACTCTATAAAGTGGGTGGTACATTGCGAGCCTTCTCTGGCCAATGCCGATCATGTGGTGAAATACTTGGGACAATACACGCATAGGGTAGCAATTACCAATAATCGCATTATCAATATAGCCAATGGCAAAGTTACCTTCATTGCTAAAGATTACCGCGACAGAGCCATAAAAAAATTGGTTACTCTTGATGGTGTTGAATTTTTACGTCGGTTCTGTATGCATATCCTGCCAAAGCGTTTTGTGAAAATACGTCGCTATGGTATTTATAATCCAACGGTAAAACGAAATCTTAAACTCAAATTCGTTGCAGAGCAAAAACCAGATATTGAAACCATTATAAAAAAGCAGCAAGTACCCGAAACAAACAGTGAACGCTTTAAACGACTTACTGGGATTGACCGATGCATTTGTCCTGTTTGCAAAAAAGGACGCATGGTTGTGGTGAGGGAACTTCCACGAATAAGGTCGCCCTGTATTTTACCTTATGGAAATAAATTATTAACTCAAATAAATCATTAATCCAAGTCGTTGTATTTAAGGCTAATGGAGAAACTATATCCATTTTTGTCAAAATCATTAAAAAAATAAGCAGAACAAATTATTTAGTTCATTGACAAAACCAGTTTAAGCACAAAAACCTACATTAATCCAAGAACACGAATATTTTTTCTTCTAAAAAACAATAAAAACCATCGTTAAGTACATAGTTCGAAACCCGGCGGGTGTAGTTCAACACAGACTCATCGCTGGGTCTTGCAGACCGCTCAGAGTCCTATTTATTACCCACTGGCTTTTTTTATTCGCATTAAAATTCGTTCATTTCTTCTGTTTATCAAGTCAATTGTGTGTTTTTTATATTGTTTATATTCTTCAACAGTCTGAGGTAATGCTGGTCGGTTGAAATTGTCAAATGGCAATGAAAATTCAACTTGCTCTTGTTGATTTATAAAGTCCTGTAAATGAAAAAAGTCAACATACCCATTAAAGTCAATAAACAAGTCAAAAAAGTCCTTATAGTTTGTCAAGGTCTTAGAAAGTGGACTTTCTTCGTCTCGATAAAAACGTCTTATACACTCCAAAGTCAAATCAAATCTGTCACAAATTATTCTGCTTACTCCACGAGCTTGATTTATCGTAAATCCATTTTTTTTATGAGCTGGAAAAATTATGTGTCCACCAATTGTCCGCACTTTATGTTTGAGTTCTTCTCGTTCTGTGTCTGAGAGCCATCCTTCAAATCTATTATTATATTTTCCATCAAAATGAGGACACATCCTATCGCTTGATAAATTCATACATAAATTGTTTTTTAGGAGCAATCTGCCATAACTGTCACCTTTAATTTTCAAAGAAAATGTTTTTCTATTTGGTAATTCTTTACTCCATAAAAACCTGTGGACATCATATAATTTTTGACTGTCCGTATCAGGGTCGCCACATTTACTATCTAATCGAAAGTCAAATTCAATGTTAGTTTCAATTTCATTCATTTGTTTGATTGGTTTCTCTTCGCTCTTTTAAGCTTGTGGGTAACGTAATAGTGTTTTATTCATCGTTCTGACACAAATATAAATAAATTGACTGATATTTGATTGGGTTTCAAATATTTTTAAAGAGATTGAATGGAATGATGAATAAAACTTAGTTGGACTATGCCGCTATTCTATGCACTTTCTTTTTTGCATTTTTAGGAATGAAAGCAAGTAATATCATCAGATTTACAGAATAATTGCGCAAAAGAAACTTTAAGACTGTCATATTTCAATTTTTTATTAACAGCGGGACATACCTATTTCATTAAGGCTTTATAAAGCCATTTTAAGAAAGAGATTTTAGAGTCAAAGAACGATGGTTAAATATTTTCTATTCAAGTTTAAAATTGTTTACAATCGGGATTGTCTGCGGTCTCATTTTTCCAATTTTACATTTTGGGCAGTATAGAGGATCAGAACCTGATATGTTCCGCCAAACCTCTGAAGCTGAAAGCCCTTCATAAAGTGGCAAGTAAACAGCTTTGTTAATCATTTCCCGACATATTGCAAGTTTGGACTTCATATTACATATAGCCATAAAACCGAAATAGCGGATTTTATAAAATCCACAAGGGAGTATATGTTGCATAAACCGCCTAATAAATTCATCAGCATCAAGGATGATGTTTTTGCTCAATCCCGCTGATTTATAGTCTTTATAAGAAAAGCATACTTTATCATCCTGATGGCTAATAATCCTATGGTTCGAGATAGCTACACGATGTGTATAGTTACCTAGATATTGAACCAAGTTATGAGAGTTGGGAAATGGTTTTTCGCAGTAAACCACCCATTTTTTTTGATAACAGCGGTCTTTAATTACTTTAAAATCTTTGTGTTCATCTGGAAGTTTAATTTCTCCATCAACAAATGCTTTTTCAAGCAATTTGCACAATATCCCCCTATACACTTCACTTAAAGCTTTAACTGGCAGAAAGAATTTTCTTTTTGTTGGTATCCATTCCATCTGATCATCAGAAAGGCCACCCGCAGATACGATCATATGGATGTGAGGATGATAGACAAGTGTTTGTCCCCAAGTATGTAAAATGGCAACAGCTCCAGTTT
>JAGGUP010000069.1 GCA_021158405.1 Bacteroidales bacterium | reverse complement strand
TTGAGTTAATTCCGATATTATTTCTTGCATCTCTTGCCCATGCAATTTCATGCTTTTTAATAAAGCAAATTGGTTTCTTGCACGAACCAGATTATGAGCTGGATACTTTGTTTTAAAATAAATATCATTATTGAGATAATCGGTTAAAAACCGCAGACCAATGATAAACACCATATATTCTACACCTAAAACCAAATGAGCAATTTCTTCTTCCTTCAATATGCTTTTACAAGCGTTTAGAAAACCACCGGCAAAAGCCTTAAATTTTTCGGGAATGAAATAAACGTTTTCCAGATCTGCTTCATCTTCCTCTGCCGATGAACAAATTGTTCTTACAGAATCGCCAAAATCGTAATGCACCAAGCCCGGCATCAAGGTATCCAAATCGATAACGGCTAGGCCTTTTCCTTTGGTATTGAATAGCGCATTCGATATTTTAGTGTCGTTATGGGTTACTCGCAAGGGAAGTTTCCCCATGTTTTTTAGTTCCTGAAGAAGAAGTGTTTTCTCTTTATTCTTCTTCACAAACTCAATGGAGTCTTGAGCCAACGCAAGTCTTTCATTATTTGCATGCTTTAGTGAATTTTCAAATTGATCCAGACGGTGCTCCATATCATGAAATCGCGGAATAGTTTCGGAGAGTTTTTTAGCTTCGAAATCATTGAGTAGATAAAAAAACTGCCCAAACAAACGTCCGGCTTCCGCAGCAATTTTAGTGCTTTTAGCCATTAAGTAAACCTCACTATCGGGAATAAAGACCATCAAATTCCAATAGTCTTTATTGCTATCGATATAATAATTCTCTCCGGTTTTTGTTGGTATCAAACGAATAATATTTTCCTTTTCTTGATCACTTGCCTTTGCGCGTAAAAAATCAGTAACAAGAATTTTATTCTGAATTAAATCCGGAATATTTTTAAAGACTTCCGAATTGATTTTTTGCAAGATATAATCCGGCAAGGCAAAATCTTCAGTACGTATAAGGTAGGTTGTATTGATATGCCCGCTATCTATCGGTTCAGCATCCTGAAAAGCGCTTTTGTGATTAAATTGATTGAAAATGCTTTCTATATCCATTGTAAAATTTGTGTTTCTGATTAACCTCAAGGTGTACAAAACGTAATAACATAGTGTTCTTTGCGTGATATTATTTCTCGCTAAGGCTTTTTGTATTTTTATTTGCTCTTTTTCTTTGCGTCTCTGCGTCTCTGCGTGATTCATTTTCTCGCTAAGCCGCTGAGTCGCCAAGGTGTTTTACGTTTATTTAATTTGTTTAACTCTAAACTATTTATTGCTTTTCCATCATAAAATTCTCTGTCAAAACTGTTTTTAATCGATAAATTAACTCGTCGGCATTGATCATCGAGAAAACCATTGGTGGTTTTATTTTCAACACATTATGATCTTTCCCATCGGTGCTCATTAATATTCCCAACTCTTTCATGCGATTAGCCAGATAAGTTGCTTGTTCGGCTAAAGGATTTTTATCTTTATCAACCAACTCAAAACCAAGGAAGAGTCCCTGCCCTCTAACATTCCCGATTATTGGAAATTCCTTTTGCAAATTCGCGAGTCTTTTTTTTAAATAATTTCCTACGAGTAAAGCATTTTCTTGTAATTTTTCGTCTTTTACCACACGCAAAACTTCCGTACCAATAGCACAAGAAACAGGATTTCCACCAAAAGTGTTAAAATATTCCATTCCATTGGCAAAAGCATCCGCCACCTCTTTAGTACAAACAACTGCAGCCAAAGGATGACCATTTCCAATGGGTTTTCCAATAGTCACAATATCAGGAATTACATTATGTAGTTGAAATCCCCAAAAAGCACTTCCCACTCGACCACAACCTGTTTGAACTTCATCGGCAATACAAACGCCTCCGGCTTTTCTAACCAAATCGTAAGCAATTGCTAAATAATCTTGTGGCAGCTCAATTTGACCGCCGCAACTGATAATACTTTCGCAGATAAATCCTGCGGGTTTTCTACGCTTTGAACGAATCTTAGCTATTTTCTCAGAAATAAAATAGGCGTACGGCAGCGCTGTATTTTCTCCGCGAAATAAACCACGATAAGCATCCGGTAAGGGAATGATATGTGTGTGTTCGGGCTCTCCTTTCCCCCCTTTTCCATCAAATTTATAGGAACTGATATCGATACAGGCATTTGTATTGCCGTGATAACCAGCCTCAACCGCAATCATATCTTTTTGTCCGGTAAAGGCATAAGCCATTCGTAAAGCTAATTCGTTGGCTTCGCTACCGGAATTTACAAAATGGACGACTGAAAGTTCTTTCGGGAAAGTGCTTAAAAGTTCTTTAGCAAATTCATTTATATTTTCGTGCAAATAGCGCGTATTTGTATTCAAAACTGCTATTTGTTCCTGTGCCACTTTCACCACTCTCGGATGCTCGTGACCTATATGAGCCACATTATTCACCGTGTCCAAAAACTTTCGGCCTGTATTATCCAGAAGATAAGCACCGCTTCCCCTGACTATTTTCAATGGAACGGTATACGATAAACTCAGGCTTTTCCCCAAATGATTTTTCCGATAAGCAATGGTTTGGCTATCATCAGAATCGGGTTTTGCTTCTAAAGCAAGTTGATTAAAAAACAGATTTGGATTGGGACAAATACTTTTCCACACTGTCGCCTCATTCGGAAAGGCTACGCCGGGAAAATCGTGTGTATTTCCCAACATATTCAGCATCAGCTGAAAATGTAAGTGCGGCGCCCAGCTTCCGTTTTCAATGCCCTTTCCAACATAGGCCAGCAATTCTCCTTTTTTAATCGCTTGGCCTTCCTGATGAAGCGCTAAACTGCTTTTGCTGCAATGTCCGTACAAAGAATAAAAAGGAATTCCCTCTTCTGTTTTATGTTTCAGGATAAGTGTTGGGCCGTAATCTTTGTGATGATCGTTATTGAAAATACTATACACTTTTCCATCGAAAAGGGCGTGAATCGGCGTTTCTGCCTCCACCCAAAAATCGATTCCCAGATGTACACTACGGTATTCGGAACCGCTATTTCCTTCTTTTTTATAGGCCTCCGTAATGTAAAAGGGGCGCGTTTCCAGATACCCTCCGGCAAAAACTGCATTCTGATTTTGTCGCCTGAGTCGATTGATCTTAAAATCAAAAAGGTCATTATCGTTATACTCCGTTTCATGACCTATCCAAGTGCTTGAAACACTCATATCCAAAGTTTCGGCAGAAAAGACATTCAGTGTAGGAAATAAATTTTTCAGCGATAAATTTTGTTCTTTTGCCCAGATTGCAAAGGCTTTTTCAGTAGGATAAGCGGAAAAACCACAAGCTACTCTAAAACTAGAATGAGCAAGGATTTCATTGATATTTATCCATTTTTCCAGTAGCTCCCAAGCCGATTTTTCGCTAATAAGCAAATAAGTATTGTCTGGTTCTTTTTGCTTATTGATGGCAGATTTTGTTACACTTATCACCAAACGCATAGCGACCAAAGTGTGAAGCACAGATAATTCCTTTTCTTCCAAAGGAAAAGACTGGTAATAACCTTTGACAATGGGTAAAGCAGCCTGAAGTGGATCGGGTTTATTCATAACCGCATAGGCAATCGTGATGGCCAAATCGTTGATAGTTTGAGTGTGAACGGCATCGCCAAAATCGATGATGGCTTTTACTTCTGGATCAATCAAATCGTCCGTAACGAGAATGTTATTATCGTTTACATCGTTATGAATAACGCTTTTACGCAAGGAATTATAGACGAGTTGAAGGTCATCGAATAGATTTAAAAAATGATTGAGAATAGCCCTCTTTTCTTGTTTGAATAAAGGGATGTAGTCCTTAGTCCAGACCCCTTTGGCAATATCCCATTCTAAATTGCGGGAAGCAAAAGGATGATCAAATCCCTGAAAGGCTCTCGTCAGCAGGCCTGCCTTTTCGCCTAAGCTGAAAAGCAAATCTTCTTTTTGCGGATTCACCGATGACCAAATGCGGCCATCTATCCAAGAATATAAACGAACGAAACGGATGTTTCCATCGGTATCGCACATTGTACTTAGGCTGTTTCCTCTGAGATCGGGCAGCACCTTGGGCGAAAGAATTTCATTTTGATTATTGGAGATATGATTTAGTAGCTGCATCTGGAAATCGATGAACTCCGGCGATACTTCAGGCCGGCTAACTTTTAAAATATAGTTCTCGTTTTTACTGCTGATTTTAAAGTTAAAATCGAGCTCTCCAGGTAATGGGACTATTTCGCCCTTTAAACCATAGCCATTTTGAGCTATCTCTGCAGCCTGAGCCTTGTTTATTTGAATGTTTGAATAATTTGTTCCCACGAATACAAAAGATTGGTATTTGAATTAAATTCAAAAATACCAATCTTAAGCTACATTACACAGAAAATTCATTATTTTGAAGACCCATCATTTCAAAAAACCCGTCATTTCGATCCGTCGGCTGACGAATCGAAATGACGTTTAGTAAAAGCGGTATTTGTTATTGTAACTTAAAATCCAATTGCTGTTTTTTATATTCTTTCATTCTTTTAGTCGGCTCAATAATTGAGAAACCATTCCATAAACTATCGTTATACTGATCTACATAAATCACATTCATATACTTTTCCTGATTAAAGGCATCGTACTGACTTTTATTCAGTATTTCATCATCCAAGACCAAATATTCACAGGATTCTTCTGTTTTCAATGCAAAGAGAACATCCAGTTTCAATTCGGCAAGCTTCTTATCAAAGAGCAATCTTTCCTTTTTCTTAATCAGAGCAAATTTTCGTTCAATACTTACCTTTTCAGACGTTTGATAGGAGAAATATTTTAAAACATAGCCTTCTTTTTGCTTTTCAAAATAGATAGATCCGGTAAATTCAGCTTGCGTATAGCCAATACCCAGCAGATGAATATTCCGTCCTGTTTTACCTGCCGCATATTCATAATCTGCACGAATCAAAGCAAAAGTTTCAAGAGCGATATACATCCTTCCATGGTACATTCCGCCACTTTTTGGTTTGAAATCAATAATATAAACCTCTTCACCATTTACGCGTGTCCCACCAATTAGTGTATATTTATAGCGCCCTGTTTTATGTAAAAACTCCCATTCATCCTTATCATTCAGATAACTATAACGCAATTTATGTTTAATTCCATTTCGATAAGAGGATAATTTTCGTCTGCTATCTTCTTTAACGGAATCATTCATGGTAATTTTAACGGCCGAATTCTGGCCATCATTTTCGTCATCATCTATTTTAGAGGAAAAAATGCCGCTTCTTACTTTCCAGTATTCTTTTTCATTTTTGTCATTAAAAGCATTTTCAAAAATAGTTTCAAATTGCTTCATATCATTTATCTCTTTTTCTTTTAAAGATACGGTTCGAATCTCATTCACTTTGCACCGGATACTGTCTTTGTCGCTTTTGGCAAAATAGATATCGCCTAAAAAATCGGTAAATGAAGTCGTATGCTCAGGAATTTTATCTTCCAAAACCTGAATCATCTCCTTATTCAAGCCTGGGACAGTACTCTTTTCGCAATCGAGGCGCACATCTGTAAAATCTACATTTTCTCTCTCGCGGATAAAGGTCTTATTTCTTAGGTAGTTTCTGCGTTTATAATTCGAATCCTTATGGATTAGCACTTGTTTTACTATGCTTTCGGGCCTAGGTGCATTTCCAAAAACCAGAGCTTCGTTTAAATCACTTATTTTCTCTGTCAGATACACCACAGAAGCAGTATCTAATTCGTTAATAGCGATCTCTTTTGTGGCATAGCCGATATATTGAAACCGAAGACTATCCTTGGGATCAAGACCGTTTCTCGATATAGAGAATTGCCCTTGTTCATTACTAATCGTACCTTTTCCGCTGTTCAGCAGATAAATATTAGCATAGGCTAGTGGTTTTTTAGATGCACTATCCAGAAGTAAGACATGTATTTCTTTTTGGGTATTTACTATCGTATCGTTTTGAGCATAAATACAAAATGTGCCAAATAAGGCAATCAGGCTTATCAAAAAGGTTCTTTTCTTCATCTTTTAAAGGATAATTTTCTGGAGCAAATCTAAACCAGTATGAAATTCAATAGCATTTATTTGCTGTTAAAATCAGACGTATCAAATGTTAAGACGTTACATTCAATTCACAGATTTACTGCTTTTATCCTGGTTTGAGCTTTTGGAAAGCGATAAAATAAAACCATTCAAAAAACGCTTTTTTACCTTTAAAATAATATTGATAGATTCATTTCTAAAAACCCATCATATCAAAAAACCCGTCATTTTGATCCGTCGGCTGACGGAGAGAAATCTGTTGTGTTAAGAAGAGCGATTTCTCGCTACACTCGAAATGACCGTTGGTTTTAATCTCAGGCGTTTGACTTTTTCGAAATTAAATGATCCAAACTAATTTTTCCACCACCATTTACTACAAGGGCAAACAACATCAGGAGATAATAAAAAGGGATTTCAAAACCATTATTGCCTGCCTCAAAGCCATTGCCCAAATGAACTGTAATAATAGCCACAAGCATAGTCACCATTAAAGGGATAGAAATAAAACGTGTTGCCAATCCAAGAGGCAATAAAATTACGGCAGCCATTTCTGTACTTGCGGCTAAATAAGCGTTCAGCGTTGGAAAAGGAATACCCATGCCACCAAACCATTCGGCAATTCCGCCAATATTTCCCCACTTCATCATGGCCGGCGTGTAAAATCCATAGGCCAGAATTAATCTAAAAAATAGGGAAGGGAGGTCTGTTAAAACCGACAAGTGGTCTGTTGCTTTTTCATAAAGTGCTAATACTTTCATTTTTATAGTTTTTAATTTCCGTCGGTAGACGGACAGGGTTTTTAATTTATTAGTCTGTAAAAAAAGAAAACCTGACAAGTTTGGTGAATTTTTTGGCGGAAGCTGATGGCCAAACGAAAAAAAAATTATTCATCAGCTGAATTAAATTTATTATCTTTATTTTATGGGGGGGGAAAAGATACAGTATTACAGAAAATTATCGGTGTCGTAAATAAGACAGCGCCTGATTCTGAAGTGTATTTATACGGTTCTCAAGCAAGGGGCGATCAAAAAAACTTTCTGACTGGGATTTATTAATTCTTCTAAATAGAAAGAATATATCCTTTAACTTTGAAATACGTTTTATGGACGCGTTTTATGAATTAGAGCTTGAAACGGGCGAAGTTATTTCTCCATTAATTTATTCTAAAAAAGACCTAGTTAAATACAGAATAAATCGCGCAAAAGACATTTTTGAAGATGCGCAAATACTTGCCGAACACAAAACCATTAACCGCCTTTACTACGCAGCTTACTATGCAGTTATGGCTTTATTACTTAATTCAGATTTAAAACCAATAACTCATAATGGCACAAAATCAAACTTCTCTAAATATTTTATTAAAACAAATGTAACTAGTCAGTGTAATAATACATCTAAAATGTTCAATGTGAAAAGTGATCAATAGCCCCGGCCTTTAGGCTGGGGGCATGATGCAAGACAATGGCCACAGATTTTTGAAACATCTCTTTCCTCACTGATTAGTTACGAAAACCTTATTACTTTAAATATAATTGACATTAAGGGCGAATTTAAATTCTATAGAAAAAGAATTTAGCACAGCGAAAAACAAAATGCTTCTCTTTTCAATATTATCAAAAGCCTGTTAATTAAGATGTAATAATAGATTATTAAGATTTCGAATCCACAGGAAGTGTAAAATAGAAGAGACTTCCCTTTCCTAATTCACTTTCTACACCAACTTGTCCACCAAGTTTTTTTATAATAAGAGCCACAATAGAAAGACCTAAGCCATGACCCTCGATTAATTTCGAATTGATACGTTCAAATTTATTAAATAATCGTTTTTGATTAGCAGAAGAAACACCAGGTCCTTGGTCTTTAACCCAAAAACGCCGCATATTATCAGCACACTTCGCATCAAAACCAATTTCAATTTCCGGAGGAGTTCCACCATATTTAATTGCATTAGAGATATAATTAACCCAAACTTCTTCAATCCAGGGCGTATATGCCAGAGCGATTGGCCAAGCATCGGGTGTATAAATTTTTGCCTTTTGTGAATTAATTATTAAATTTAAGCGGTTTACAGATTCTCCAACGATTGCTTCCATATCTAATTTTTCTATTTGGATATTGGATTTTCTAATACTGGCAAAAAGCAACAAACCATCAATTATTTGTTGTGATTTTTTCCCGCTTTTAATTATTAATCCTAAATAATTAAAAATTTGATCTTCGGAAAGTTTGGAGTAATCTTCAAGTAAAAGATCAGCAAAACTGCTCATTATGCCAAGTGGATTTTTAAGGTCGTGAGCCACTGTATGCGAAAAAGCATCTAATTCTTCGTTTCGTTCCTGAAGCTTTTGCACATTAGTTAATAATTTTTTTTCGGCCTTTTGGCGCTCCGAAACCTCCTTATTAAGATTATCTATGGAAGTTGTCGTTACTATTAAATTATTAGCCATTTTATTAAAAGAAGAAACTAAAAGGCCTATTTCATCATTGCGTTTTATAGAAACTCTTGAGTCAAAATTTCCCTCAGCTATCTGGTCAGCTTGAATAATTAATTCTTTAATCGGTTTAGTGCTCTGCATTCCTATAAACAAGGCTGCTATGGCCAATAAGATAGATAATACCAAACTGATATACAATAATCTTTTTAAGATAGATGAAAGTGTTGAATAAATATCCGAAACAGGCTGAATACCAACTATAAACCAGGATTCATCACTATTTCCCTTTTTGTGATCTATAGATTCAAATGTTCCACCAAACTTAGAACCTTCATTATTTAGCGATATACCAATCTCCGAGCTGCTAATAATTTTTTTTTCGATTCCATCGTCGAAAATAATTGAGCTCTTTTCATCGCTATGTAATTTTTCAAGAATTTCTGTTGGGAATCTCTTACTCAAAGGCTCAACACCATCTTCATATACTATCAGGCCTCCGCTCCGAATCAAAATTAATTCTTTCAAATTCAGTCTTTTAGAGCTCCTCACACTTTCGCTTATTGAACCCAAAATATTAAGGTTTGCCTTTAATATCCCGATGATTTCATTCCCAATTTTAATTGGAATAACAACTCCAAGCACATAATTACCAACACTATCATCATAACCTCTATCATCAAAGAAAAGTGCACCACTGCCATTATTATAGGCTCCTTTCCACCAATATTTATGTGCGTGTGCAAATGTTGTAAGCTTGGTAGTTGAAGCCACAAGAGCACCGTATTTGTTAGTCAGAAAAATCTCACCATATTCACCCTTCAAATTATTTTGCAGGTTTTTTAAATAAACCGATACAGGATTGTTGGTATATTTAAGTATAAAAGGATTTTCCTGGTCAGAAATTATTTTCCATTTTTCGTTTTGCGATTGAATCTTTGAATTTCTATCTTTCGTAGATAATAGTCCATAGTCTGCATTACTTTCTAGAATAGAATTTAACAGTATGGGTGCAATCGCACTAGTTTTTAAGGTTTTAACTTTTTCGTTAATATTTTTATCAATACTAAATGAAATTTCATCTACAATAGACTTATCATTTTTCAGCTCCCTTTGGAAAATAGTTTTATAGCTTAATTGATAAAACACCGCAACTGTAATACTAAGAATTACTATACCACTTATAAATATTTTTAATGCCAGTTTATACGCAAAATTCATTTTTTTCTAGTTTACTAAAACGGAATTTCTCTTTGTAAATTTATAAAAAAAGACAAGGGAATCCTGTCTTTTTAAAATAAAAAACCAATATACTAAAATGAAAAAGGTAATTTATAGGAAAAAATCGTTTCTTTATTGTATTATCCTAAACCCTTTTATGCGGGTTTATCATATTTTCAGGAGTAAGAATTTCGTCTAGTTTTTCTTTTGACAAAAGTTTCTTTTCCAATACGAGTTCGTAAACGCCACGTCCACTTTCTAAAGCATCTTTGGCTAATGCATTTGCATTATCATAACCAATGTATGGGTTCAAGGCTGTAACAATACCGATGCTGTTTTTAATCATCGTGCGGCAATGTTCTTCGTTTGCTGTAATACCTTGAATACAGCTGTGGTTTAGTGCATCCATTCCGTTTTTCAACATCTCAACCGATTCGAACAAACTCTGTACAATTACGGGTTCAAATACGTTCAATTCCAACTGTCCATGCTCAGCAGCCAAACCAACAGTAAGGTCGTTTCCTATTACTTTAAACGCTATTTGATTAACTACTTCGGGAATTACAGGATTCACTTTGCCAGGCATAATGGTTGAGCCGGGTTGCATAGCCGGTAAATTAATTTCATTGAACCCTGCTCGTGGTCCGCTCGACATCAAACGAAGGTCGTTACAGATTTTTGAAATCTTAATGGCTAATCGCTTCACAGCGCATGAATAAGCAACATAAGAACCGGTGTCCTGGGTGGCTTCAATTAAATTTGATGCCAATTTAATATCCATTCCTGTAATCTCACGCAGATGTGAAATTACTTTTTTGCTATAACCAAGCTCCGCGTTTATACCTGTACCTATTGCAGTTCCTCCCATATTCACTTCGAGAAAATAAGAGGCATTGTAGTTTAAGTTATTTATTTCTTCAGTTAAAGTAACCGCATAAGCATCAAAAGATTGCCCTAAAGACATAGGCACAGCATCCTGCAACTGTGTACGTCCCATTTTTAGGATATGTGCAAATTCACGGCCTTTATCTTCGGTAACTATAATGAGGTTTTTCAATACCTCTATCAGTTTTTTGTTATTATTGATTAAAGCAATTTTAATAGCTGTTGGATAAGCATCGTTGGTAGATTGCGAAAGGTTAATATGGTTGTTTGGATGACAATGCTTATAATCTCCTTTTTCATAACCAAGAATTTCCAAGGTACGGTTAGCAATCACTTCATTGGCATTCATATTGGTGGACGTACCAGCACCTCCTTGAATCATATCCACAACAAAGTGATAATGATAACGATCTGACATCACTTCCTGACAAGCCTGAACTATAGCTTGGCTAAGGCGATCGTCGATAAGACCCAATTCATTATTGGCTTTTGCCGCAGCCATTTTAACCATAGCAAGCGCTTTAATCAATACAGGATAAAAGTTTAAAGTAACTCCACTGATATTGAAATTTTCCATGGCTCGCAAAGTCTGTATCCCATAATAACTTTCATAAGGAACTTCTCTAAAGCCTAATAAATCATGCTCTGTACGTGTTTTTCCCGAAATGTATTGCGTTGCGCTTTGATTCGACATTGTATTTGCATGTTGCATGCGTCGAGAAATAATTCTAGTGACATTTGAAAGCACTTTTACGGCAATTGAACCGTTCTCATGGAAATAAGAATTATCGAGTAATAACATCTCTGCATCTTCGGTAATTCTAGCACTGGTAGAATGGGTTGCATCATCCATTAAAGATCCTTCGCCAAAGAAATCACCCGAAGCAAAAAGGGTTAATCTCTCGTCTTCACCGTAGCTATTTTTGGTTAATAATTCTACTTCACCTGTTTCAACCATAAAAATATGAGTCCGTTGTGAGCCTTGTGTAAAAAGGTAATCGCCAATCTTATATGGTTTTTTATAAACAGTATCTGCAATACTGCTAAGTCCTGCTTCTCCTATTCCTCTGAAAAGCTCTATTTTTTTGATGAATTCAACTGTTTTTTGCTTATCCATTATTCCCTGTATTATTAAGAGTGCAAATGTAAACACAATTTCAATTGTGAATCATGAAACAGTGGCTTATTTTGTGTCTTTTTTTCTAATTAAAGGCGATCCATATTCTTATATATCACCATTTATCTATAACAAATGAATACCCGCCCTCAAAGACTCTTCTCTAATCGATTCCGGCCAAAGGCTAACATGTACTTCGCCAATATGTTTTTTCTTAAGCATAAACATAACCACTCTCGATTGTCCAATACCACCGCCAATGCTTTGAGGCAGCTGATCCTTCAATAAGAGGGAATGAAAATGGAGTTTTTTTCTGTCCAGAGCGCCTCTTTCTTCCAGTTGTATAAGCAAAGCCATTTTATCTACCCTAATGCCCATAGACGAAATCTCAAAAGCAGATTCCAAAACAGGATTCCAAACCACAATATCGCCATTCAAGCCTTTAAAACCTTCTTCGTTTTCTGAGCTCCAGTCGTCATAATCAGGAGCTCTGCCATCATGTTTATTCCCATCGCTTAATTTTCCTCCAATACCAATAATAAAAACCGCTCCAAAAGCTTTAGTAATTTCTGTTTCGCGTTCTTTAATACTGAGATTTGGATAACGTTGTAGCAATTCCTCGGCATGGATAAACGTAATTTTTGTTGGTAATACCGGCTGGAGTTGTGGATGAATTAAAGCAACTTGTATTTCAGTAGTAGTTAAGGCTTCGTAAATTTGTTCAACGTGAGCTTTAAGAAAAGCAAGCGTCCTATCTTTTGGAAGAATACTTTTTTCCCAATCCCATTGATCTACATAGATGGAATGGATAGGACTATAATCTTCGTCTGGCCTTATGGCTCTCATATCGGTAAGAATACCACTACCGGTTTCAATGCTTAGTTCCTGAAGGCGAATTCTTTTCCATTTAGCCAGCGAGTTTACAATAACGGCTCCTTGTTCCTGCAAAGCTTTTACGCGAAATTTAACTGTTCTTTCTGTTCCGTTTAGATCGTCATTAATTCCTGTTCCATCCAAAACGGCAATGGGCGATGAAATTTTTGTGAGTTTTAGTCGTTTTGATAATTCTAGTGTAAAAATTTCTTTTACAAATCCGATTGCTTCTTCCGTTTTTAAAAATTCGTTTTTCATAGTGTATATTGTTTTAGTTATATTTTTTACATAAAAAAAGCCTGTACGTCGACCGACATACAGGCTCGACAATACAATGGCATTGTTATGGGTTATTATTATTTAAATTTATTTTTTGCATATTCCTAAGTGTATTAAACAAAAAAGCCCTCCGAAATTCGGAAGGCTTTTTATTTTTAATATAAAATATATTTTACACAATAGCCTTCCCGATTCGCAATAAATTATTATTGGAATTATTATTGAAAAGATTATTTTGTAATGTTGTCATTGACTATCTGTTTCTTGCTTACAAATGTAGACTTATTTTGGAGTTGTCAAAGAAAAAATCTCAGAAAGGGCGAATTTAATTTTTGAAGAGTTGTGCTTAGTTCTGCCGGATCTAATTGCATTCTCTTTCTTAACGTAAACCGCCGGCGGTATCTATTCTCATATCCCACACCCAGCATTTAGCTGCGCTGAGCCCTTCGAGCTTCGCTTTATACTGGGCTATTATATTTGGCTTTGCCGAGCTCTCCATCAACTGACGGATCGGTTCGTCCCTTTGGGAATTATAAAGCAGATAAACAATTATTAACAGCCTTTATTTTTGTGTTAAGTTGACGTTGATTCGACAATCTGCAATAGTTATCGAGATTGCAACCGACTTCGCTGAGATACAAAAAAAGAGATATCCGCGTAGTGGATAGGCATTAATATTTTGAAAAGTATTTCGGCTAAAACTAATCTTGGTTTTTAAAACCAAAAATAAGTTTTGACTCAATAGATGCATTTAAGAATTGGTTTAAGGCGATAACAGCCTCTTCTTCTTTGGCGTATTTTAGAAATATTTTAAGCAATCTACCAAAATTTGCTTCTCCACTTAATAACAATTCTATTAGTTCTACGTGAGGATATTTAATATCGGTAAATATTACTTTTCCTAATTCGGGTTCGCGATGCAAGCAAACAAAATACTGATCTTTATCTTCAACTGTAATCTTAGCTGCATTTTTTAAATGAACAGGATAGGCTAAAGATAAAATTGCAAGTTCAGGGTTTATGATTAAAGCATCAGTACTCAATTTTCCTTTGATTTTGTGCTTTGGAATTTCCTTATCTTCCATCATAAAGATTTCTACTTCATACCATTCCATCATCAACAAATCAGATAAAACAGGATATTTAACCAAAAGGTGATTGTCGGTTTCCTGCATAAATTCGAGCAACTCTTTCGGCATTTGCCATAGCAAAGGAGATTGACAACGATGACTGCTGAAAAATTCGTGAACCAAGTCATCCCATTCTTTTTCTTCTAATAGATTAGAGGTAAGGGGATAAGCAGATTGCAAACTATCGTCAACAATATTGTAAATCAAATTCCGGTATCGATCCACATTTTTTTCGATGATACCGGGTATTGGGATATATTCACCGGTACGACAAAAATGCGCCAGATCGTTTTGGTACTGAAAACTAGAATTAGGAAATTGCATGGCTTGCAGTTTTAAGAGCGTTTGTTTTTATTTCTTTTATTCGGTTTAATTCATGCTGTAATTCGACGAGTTCGGGAATATTGAAATCTCTTTCCAGAAGAACAGGAACATCGCGCTGAACAAGCTTAATGGTATAATCAAATAATTGATAAACAGGATCGATAATGGCTTCGCCGTGCGTGTCGATAATCAGATCCTCAGCCACTTTTGTATGCCCTGCCATATGAATATACTTCACCCTGTCGAGTGGAAGCTGCCGAATAAAATCCTGAGCATTGTATTGATGGTTGAAGGCATTTACATAGACATTGTTTACATCGAGTAAGAGATCACAATCGGCTTCTTTGACTATGGCACCGATAAACTCCAATTCACTCATTTCCGCAGCAACAGGCGTGTAATAACTTACATTTTCGATGGTGATACGTTGTTCCAGAAAATCTTGAACCTGACGTATGCGAAGTGCCACATGCTTGACGGCATCAGCAGTAAAAGGGATGGGCAAGAGATCGTACATATGTGCATTATCACATTTCGAAAAGCTCAAATGTTCGGAATAAACGAGCGGTTTATACTCTTGAATAAATTGTTTTAATCCTTTTAAAAAATCATAATCCAGTTCATCGGGACTACCAACCGATAGCGATAAGCCGTGGGTGAAAAGAGGATATTTCTCTGTAGCTTCTTTGAAAACCTTTTTCCAATAGCCGCCAATGCCCATCCAGTTTTCGGGAGCCACTTCTATAAAATCAGGGTTTAATTGATTTCCTGAAAGGAACTCATCCGAAAAATCTTTTCTAAAACCGACTCCTACCATTTTTCTAATTTATTAGAAAGAGCCGGCCTGATAATTCAGGCCAGCTCTAACATTATCAATTAATCGTTAAATTATTATTCGTCTTTTTTCTATTCTTCGCCACATTTACCTTCACCACATTTGGCTTCTTTAGTTTTAGATTCAGCTTTTGCTTTTGTTGCTTTTGCTTTTACGGTATTTGCTTTTTTTGTTTTATCTTTTTTTGTTTTATCACCTTCACCGCATTTTCCCTCACCACATTTAGCCTCTGTCGATTTAGCTTCGGTGGTCGTTTTGGTTGTTTTTGCTTTGGTAGTTTCTTTGGTTTCTTCACCACATTTGGCTTCAAAAGTATTGAATGCAAAATCAGTATTGTTTAAAAGCTTGGCACGAATTTCTGAACCGCTACCCAATTCGTTAAAAGAAAGTGCATTTGATGCATTTACACTAAATGCTGATCCAGTAATGATTGCTCCGGCAACTAAAACTCCTCTAAAAATGTTCTTTTTGCTATTTTTCATGATTTTAACTTTTTGTTTATTGTTATTATTTCGATTGTTTGCAGGAATTGTCGTCACTTTTTAAAAACCTGACATAAAAAAATGAAAAATGATTTTAAGAATATTTTAAATGTCTGATTATGTGAAATATAAAATGGAAATAAAAATTTAACTTTTTGAGTTTCCGGCACATCTAAATCGAAAAGAGAACAAGAAGAGCAGACGAAAAAACGAAGAGAGAAGGGAATGGACTTTTTGACTTTAAGACATTAAGACTTTTGACTGTAAACAAAACATCTTGGCGGATTTGCGGATTTGCGAGAAATAATAACACGCAGGAGATGCGAAGACACAGAGAAAGATAAGAAGACGAAGAGAGATTAAAATTTCAGTGTAACATTTTGCTTTGTATTATCGTGCAAACTCAAAGGGACAGGCGAAACTTTTACTAAGGATTGCATAAGCTCCTTTTGATCTTCCTTCAAATCCAACATAGAAAAATCAAATTCAATTTTCACTTCAGCCACTCTACGAGGATTTTCCGACATAATTTTCCATGTTTTTGCTTGCGCGCCATCAATACTAAAACCATTCTCTTCAGCTTTGATACCCATGATGGTAAAAATACAACTTGCCAACGAAGTGGCTAACAGATCGGTGGGCGAAAATGTCTCGCCCTTGCCTTTATTATCAGTTGGTGCATCGGTTATCAATTTATTTCCCGATTGCACATGAATAGCTTCGGTTCTTAAGTGACCGATATACGTTGTGCGAATGGTTTCCATAGTAATGTGTTTTTAAAAAAAAGTTTAACAAATCTTTAAAAATATAGATTCAAGCTTAAAAAAAAGAGAACTCTAGATTTACTTCTCTTTTTTTATTCGTGACGAATCAAAATGCACATCTACCTGAGGAAAAGGAACCGTAATCTTGTTTTCGATAAATTTCCGATTGATAATTCTACGAATATCGCTTTTCACTTTCTCTATCCTAAAAATATTCTTACTAAAAAAGAGCAGTTGAAAATCCAAAGAAGAATTACCAAAATCTAACAAACGCGCATCAAGAGCTTTATTGTTCATCACATCAGGATGTTCGATAGCGCTGTCTTTTAAAATTTGTATTACTAAATCAACATCGCTGCCATAAGCCACTCCGACAGTAATTATAAAACGGGTTAGCTGTGATTGATGGCTCCAGTTGATGACTTTATTGGTTGTAATTAGGGAGTTAGGTATAATCACCGAAATATCGTCTCTATTTAAACCTTCGGAAGTTCTTAGGCCAATACTTTGAATTTTTATCACATCGCCATCAATTTCTAAAATATCGCCCACTTTAATGGATCGCTCAGAAAGTAGAATAATACCGGAAATGATGTCATTAAATGTTTGTTGCAAACCTAAGCCAACACCTACCAGAAGAGCGGCAGAACCAGCAATTAAAACCGTAACCTTAATTCCAATAGTCTCTAGGAGTAAGCCAATAGCAATAACCCAAATAATGTATTTAATAATTTGATACAAGGCATAGGTATTCCCAATGTTAGTTTTTTTAGATTCTTGATTACGAAATAGAGCTTTCTTGATTAACCATAAAATTAGCTTGGTAGCTAAATAGATTAATAAAATAATAAACAAGGTATATACCTTAATCTTACTTTCTCCAATAGTGAGTAAGTTAAAATCTAAAAATTCTGTAATTGATTTCATCGCATTTATTTTAACCCCAATAAAATTACTGCCTATAAATAGAGTAACAACAAATTTATAATGAAGCGCAAAGATTGCTAAAATTACAAAATATTTGACTGATAATGTTAGTGCGAAACACTAAAAAAAGAATGACCTTAAATTTTCAAAACTAAAAGATTCAAATCTCTTTTACTAGACTCTAATTCGCTAAAAATACTATTTTTTTTATCCTCAAATTTGCCTTTTATTTCGGAAAATAAGGTTTCGTAATACTGGATACCGCTTTTCAAATTCTCGACAAAGGAAACCAAACCGTTTTTTTCTTTATTTGTTGCTGAAGCGCTTGTTTCTTCAATTTTATTTTTAAGAAAATCGATATAAAGTTTGAGTTCTTTGATAAACATATTTGGACGATCGTTACGAGAAATCACGTTGGCTCTTCCATAAATATGATCAACCATTTCTTTCAGGCTCATTGTCTTTGAAAAATAGGCCATATTAGGTCCCGGACAAACTGAAACACCAACACCCTCGGTTTTGGTATCTAAATTATTCACCAATAAGGCCGCTGTTCCCAGGCCTACACAAATGCACGATTTTTCGACAATTGCATCGTATTTTTTTTGGTGTTCTTCAAGAGCTAAGGCTTGTTCATTTAACTCTTTAATTTTAATGCGCTGGTATTGGCGTGAAGCCATACAAATTCCTTTTTCTGTATACTCCGTATTTAAGCAAACATATTTTTTAGGGCAAAAACTTCCTGGTTTTCCTTGTGCTGCGAGAGCCAATTTTTCAAGGTCTTTAGTATTCCCTCTGACGTTATTGAATGGAACACCCAGAGGGGAAATACCACTTAAATATAAATCATTTTCTTTGGCGGCTTTTAATATTTTCAATGTATGATTATCGACATTTACCACTTCGGGAACCAGCATAAAGGGCGTGCCCCAACCCACAGAATCCATTTGATAATGATTGAGAAGAAATTGATGTTCTTCATTTGTTCCCACACCACCTTGTGCGGTTATTATAAACTTCATTTCTTCCTTAGGCAGGATGCGGTTTTTATTAGTAAGACCTTGTGTAAGAACTTCATTAGCCAAACGTGACAATTGCTCTCTCTTTTCTTTAAACTCAGCTAAAACAGGGCCTAATAGAAATCCCTCGCTGGCAAAAGCATGTCCACCACAGTTAAGTCCTGATTCAATTCTATATTCAGAAACCCATAGTCCCTTTTTCGCAAAAAATCTGCCTTGAATTAAAGCCGATCTATAATCGCTGACCTTTAGAACAATTTTCTTTTTTACTTCGCCCTTTTCGTTGGGATAGAAATCCTCAAAATTTTCCATATAGCCATATAGGCGAGGATTCATTCCGGCCGAAAGCACGATAGAAGATCTTAGATCACTATTAGCAAAACCTCTTAATGCAGCATGCGCATCGTTATATTCTGTTGGCAATTTCTCACCCTTATAGTAATTATCCTTATCAACCTTGGTCATGATATTTACATCAATACTCCCCATCGATAAATTGCTTTTGATCCAACTTCTGATATCATCCAAATTAAAATGCTTGGCTGTTAAGCGCTGAAATTCTTGCTTAATAGCCGAATTGTCGGGCAATAAATTAAAATATTCTTTCAATTCATGTGCTTTTTCGGCAGAAGCATTTTTTAACTCTTCAAATTTCTTTTCAGCCAATTTGTGAATCAAATTCAAATAAGAAGTAATTCTTTCGGCTCTGAAATCCTTGGTTCTTTCCGTAATTTCTTCGTAGGGAATACCAAAGTTGGTGCAATACATCTTTCTTAGTTTTTCAAGAAGGATATCATCAACCAGAGAGATAACAGAATCTAAACCGAAGTGAGCAACTTTTAAAGGGGTGTCTATCGTGTATCCAATTCCCATAACGGGGATATGGAAGGAATGTACTTTTGACATAAACAAAGCAATGTTAAAATAATTAGTAACTAACAATAAGCTAGGAGCGATAAAATTGACTAATTAATTTGCCAGTCTTTTTGCCGTTTCCGAATTTATTATTATTTTTTCTAGAATATTTAACATAAATATTCGACGGTAAAAGTAAATAGATTTGTGAGAATAAAGTATAGAAAGATTAGAATTAACAAATTTTGTTAATTTCAGTGGAATAGGCATGTTGGACTTTCTTCTTGTTTAGAAAAAAGTCCATTTCAATAAGAGCTCAAAGAATTATATGATTACATTTTTAACCCGTCCCACTTCACCTGATTCTAACATTACTTTTATTCCATGTGGGTGGTTTGGCGATTTAGTAAGCAGTCTTTTAACAACACCTGTTGTTAGTTCACCACTTCGCTGGTGGTGTTTCTGAATAACTTCAACATCAGAGCCTATTTCAATGTTTGTTCTTATTCTTCCGTCGAGTTTATCGTTGTCCATACTATTTATTTTAGGCGAAACCTTATTTAGAATTTAAAGAAGGGTGTGTTTTTATTAATTATGACGAGAATAAAAATAATTCAAATGTGATAGGAATACACAAGTAAAAAATAAGGGAATCTTAATTTAAAGCGAATAAATTTTTTCGTCTTTTACGAAAATAAACCTAAGAGGATAAGGATTATTTTTATTTGAAAAGTTTAACCTTCACAGCAATAGGTCCTTTTTGACCCATTTCAACTTCGAAAATAACAAGATTATCTTCTTTAATTTCGTCAATTAAATTATTTACGTGAACAAAAATACTTTCCTGTGTTTCAGAATCTTTGATAAATCCGAAGCCTTTTGAATCATTAAAAAAAGTAACCGTTCCTTTTCTAATAGGATCTTGTTCTGGAAGAGAATCTCGTTTAGGAATTCCAATTTCAATACTCTCAGCTTTAATAACTTTTTTCTTAACCGTTGGATCTGGTGGAGTATCGGTAATATTACCGTGTTCATCTACATAAGCCATCATATCTTCCAAGCTGCTTTTTTTCTCTATTAAATTTCGCGCTTGCTTCTTTGCTATTTTATCTTTTCTCTTCTTCTCTTTCTTATTTCTAACTTCTTTTTTGTTAAATGTTTCTTGCGATCTTCCCATAAATTTTTAATGCTTTTAGTGAATATTTTAAGACTGCAAATATAGCGTACTTTTTTGTGAATTTAACAGTTTTAATTATCGACCCTTTTTCATAAGAAAAACGCAAAGTCTTCTAATCTATTTTCCGCTATTAAAATAATGCTAACTGACTTTTGTTTATCGCATTTTCTAAGGAAAGTAATTTCATTTTCGCCTGCAAGCCTCCCGCATAACCCACCAAACTCCCGTGACTGCCGATTATCCGATGACAAGGAACAAGAATGGAAATAGCATTGGCTCCATTTGCAGATGCAACAGCTCTGATTGCCTTTTCATTATTTAAATTCTTTGATAATTCAAGATAGCTTAAGGTTTTTCCATAGGGAATTTGCAACAAGGCATTCCACACTTTTTTTTGAAAATCAGTGCCCACTAAGAGAAGCGAAATGTCAAATGAATTCCGCTCTCCATTGAAATATTCTGCAAGTTGCGACTTTGTTTCGGCTACAATACTAGAGGGAGCTTCCACATAAACGGCATTTAAACCTTTTTGTATCCTGCTATCAATGCTTGTTCTCATTTTGCGGTAACGCCAATCGGCTAAGCATAATTTATTTTCAAAGGAACCTAAAATGAGCTCGCCAAAAGGTGTGGTATAATAGTCTGTTTTAATTTCGTTCGTCATCAATAAGCAACTAAATTTAGTTGAATAGTATTCTGTTTTCTTGAATTGAGAAGCAACATCAATTGGTTTTTATGCTGTAGGTTGCCCCCCGATTCTTTCCGGTGCATTCGATAAATTGTTTTGATTTCAAATATTGCAAATCTTTTTTAAACGTATTGATAGAAATTTCTTTCATCCCTTGATCTAAATCAGCGAGTTTAACCGGTTGATGGTTTTTTATAAAATCGATAATTCGTTTTTGCCGTGGATTTAAATAACTTTTTTCTAATTTAACAGATGCGTACTTTTGCTCAAGTTCTAAGGTTAAAGTCACTAGGGAATGTATAAAAAACAACATCCATTTATCAATTCTTTCTTCGTAAGAATATCTGTTAATTTGCCCCACTTTCAATGCTTTGAAATACTCGTTTTTATGGCCTTCAATTAAACCTTCAAAAGAAATGAATCGTATAAATTTATAATTGGAATGTAATAATAAGTGGTTTGTTAATAAACAAGAGAGAGAACTGTTTCGATCCTGAAAGGGATGAATGACCAGAAACTCATAGATAAATAATCCAATGACAATAATTGGATGAAGTAAATTAGACTTCAATTGTTGATTTGTCCAAGCCAGTAATTCAGACATTTCTTTTGAAACCAAAGTGGGCTCTGTTGTATTAAAAATAATTCTTCGATATCCTTCTGAATTCGTTGAAACAACTCTGTTTGGTTGCGTCTTATATTTTCCTCTGTGCATTTCTGCACCGGTATTATAGATTAAAAAGCTATGATGTAATTGTTGTATAGCGTCTTTTGTTAACCGTATATCTCCTTTTACTAATTGGATCATTTCCAGTGCTTCAGAATAACCTAGCACTTCTTGTTGATCGCTTGTCTCCAATTTGGTGGGATCTTTAGAATTCAATAATTCTACAATTTCTGTGTTTGTAAGACGAGCACCTTCAATTCTTGTGGAGGATCCAATACTTTCTATAAATGCATCCCTTCTCAATTTCTTAAGAAATGGAGTATCGCTTTGGATAACAACATTCCATTTTCCTTTAAAAGAATCAATAAGACCTATTTCTTTTAATATCAATTGATTTGTGAGGAAATCAAAGTTGAGTTTGCTTTGGTATTTATCCATTCTTTATCTATAGATTATCCATTCAAAGATAAATATTATTATTTATAAAATATCTATTTCATAAAAAATTGAACTCTTGATTTATACCGATTGTTATTTTATTTGAGTGATAGAATATAAAATGATTCTATAAACAATTCAATATCCCGATCCCGATAGCTATCGGGACTATCGAGGTCGACATTATCCCAATTTGAAATATCTATTTATATCCTTCAATCCAATAAGAAATTGGTATTATTATTTTAAACCTCTTTTCGGGGTGATTCTTTGGGAGAAATTGATTTCCTTTTGCAAAAAACCTCATCTTAATTGAGCATATCCATAATGCACATTATCAGGATTCAACTCGTTTATAAACGTTTATATCCGACTACAAATACTTATTAACCGACTAATTTTTGTTTCCCGATATACTTTTGCATCAACAGGAATTCAAACGGGATTCTATCATCAGTAAAAAACAAACATTATGAAAAATTTAAGAAATCAAGTTCAGTTAATTGGCCGCTTAGGCGCAGATCCAGAAGTCAAAAGTTTAAATTCAGGAACAAAAGTCGCACGCTTTTCTCTTGCTACCTCCGATTATTATAAAGATAAAGAAGGAAACAAAATTGAGGATACGCAGTGGCATAAAATTATTGCATGGAACGGAAGTGCAACATACGCCGACAAGTATTTAAAGAAAGGCATGGAGATTGTAGTTTCTGGAAAATTGGTTTACGGAAGTTATGAGGACAAAGACGGAATCAAGCGTTATACTACCGAAATAGTTGCTAACGACATGCTTATTCTAAGCAAAAAAGAAGACTAGGTTTTTTTTAGTCTGAATTTAGCCGACTCTTGTGAAAGAGGTCGGCTTTTTTTAATTCCCAAAATACTCTTGAAACCGCTGGCTTTTCATCATTTTTAAGAATAACCAGAAAAAGGTCGATTGCAGACGAGGATGACGATCAAAACGATCAATCATTTTAGTGTGTCGTTGCATAATTTTAATTACATTGTGAAGTTCAGTAACAGAATATTGTGGATTTAATAGCTTATGCGCAATTTCTTTTCCGCTTATAAGCGCCATAGTTATTCCTTCGCCGGTTGCTTTAGAAACCAAGCCGGCAGCATCACCCACCAAAAAAACAGAACCAAAAGAAAAGCCTTGATAATTGTAGTTTAAAGGAGCGCTACGAAAGTTTTCTTTCCTAAAAACATAATTATTATCTCGTAGAAACTGATCTAGAATTTTCTTTGCCGAAGCAGCAGAAATAAGTTTCGGATTAAAATGAAAGCCAATATTGGTATGATCAAGATGAGGGAAAACCCACAAATAAGCCGATCCCCAAGCTTTGGTATTTATATGCCATTCAAATTTATTGCTAAGAAGATCCAGATCGTAATACAAACCCATATTTTGTGAGGACGGTAGTTTAAGATATTTACGAACCAAAGAGTTTGAACCATCAGCTCCAACCAAATAGTTAAAATCAATTATACCATCTTGTGTAATTATCCGATCGGCCTTTATCTCTAAAACAGCAGTATTTGTCTGTATATCGATATTCTTTGCTCCTTGAAGTTTTTTTAGTTGAAATTGTCCTAATTTTGTTCGAGAGATGGTTTTTAAAGGATAGGCCAGCTGAAGATTGTGTTCTTTGCCGTTCACAAAAATATGTTGGGTTTTAAATTCGCGGCTTTTGCCTTTTGGTAAATTAAAACCAGCATCTAAACGGGTTAATCCACCAGCGCAAACTTTGGGTCCAATAGTATTGTTTTTTTCGAGGAGTAAAACAGAAAGGGCACTATTTTTTAGTTCTTCGGCGCAAGCCAAACCACCTGGCCCTGCTCCAATAATAATAACATCATATTTATTTTTCATTATGCGCATTCCTTTTTTTCAAGCGGACAAAGATAGTTTTTCTCCTTGCTATAAAAACAGTAATAAGAAGTCTTTGCAGTGATTTTTGTCATTTTCTTGTCCTTTTTAAATAATTTTTGCACGTTGATTACCTTAGTGCTGAATATTATAAAAAGATTTATTAACTGCTTTTTTGACATTTCCTTTTGCTTTATTGCAAGCGCAACAAAGCGAATTAATCAGTACGGGAAATGAAGCGTTGGATAAAGGTATTAATTTTTATTTCTATTTAGCAGAAATTTTATTTTGCACTATCGATAAAGCGATATAAAGCAAGATAATTAATGGAAATGCGGCAAACTGTAAAATGATTAGTATTGCAACGGAAAGTCCTAAAAACACAAAGCGAAAAGCATTATCACGCCAGCTTATATTAGAAAATTTAAGTGCAAAAAGGGGAAGCTCTACAACCATTAGAATGCTAATTGGAATAACAAAAGCAAGCAGTACCCAATAATTTCCAATCCATGCTTGAATAAAAGGAATTTCTATGGAGTACGTTCCACTTAAAATAAAGGGAAGCGACGCAAAAAACAAAGCATTTGCTGGAGATGGTAGCCCTATAAAACTAGTTGTTTGTCTTGTATCAATATTGAACTTTGCCAAACGGGATGCGGCCAAAACAGGAATCAAAAAGGCAAAATAGGGAGCGATATTATGATTAAACAAAATCCATTGGGGTATGTGAGCACTTTGCAACATCAGTTGATAAACAATAAATCCTGGCGCTACACCAAAAGTAACCATATCGGCCAAAGAATCCATTTCTTTCCCCATGTCGGATTTTATCTTGAGCAGTCGCGCAGTTAAACCATCAAAGAAATCAAAAAAAGCACCTAAGGCAATAAAAAAACCCGCCCAAAGTAACGCGTTTTCAAAAGTGGCTAAAATTGCAAAAATACCACTAAGTAAATTTAGCGCAGTAATGGTATTTGGAATCTGTTTTTTAAACATAACTAGGTATTTCAAGGGCAAATATAAAAAATAGAAACCAGATTATAAGTGAAGGTATAAGTTAAATCATTTTCAATATGATTATTCTAATGGAAAACGCTTTTCAATGTGCTGTCAATCAAAACAAATATGCTAATTTTGCGGCATGACAAATAATGAAGATAAATTGAAGAAAATCATTAGCCATTCTAAAGAGTATGGCTTTGTTTTTCAGAGTAGTGAAATATACGATGGTTTGAGTGCCGTTTACGATTATGCCCAAAACGGTGTGGAGCTTAAGAAAAATATTCGTAACCATTGGTGGAAAGCCATGGTTCAAATGAACGAAAATATAGTCGGGATTGATTCGGCCATTTTTATGCACCCAACTATTTGGAAGGCTTCGGGGCATGTAGATGCTTTTAACGATCCAATGATTGACAATAAGGACTCTAAAAAACGTTACCGTGCCGATGTATTGGTTGAGGATTATATTGCTAAGATTGAAGGAAAAATAAATAAAGAAGTTGCTAAGGCTGCGAAGCGCTTTGGCGAAGCATTCAATAAAGAAGAATTTTTAAATACAAATCCACGAGTAATTGCTAACAGAGAAAAAATGAAGGCAATTTCTAAGCGTCTTTATGGCTCATTAGAAAATAATAATCTGGATGATGTAAAAGCATTGATCGAAGAGCTAGGTATTGCTTGTCCTGTTTCCGGTTCAAAAAACTGGACCGAAGTAAAGCAGTTCAACTTGATGTTTGCTACCCAAATGGGTTCAACATCCGAAGGTGCCAACGAAATTTACCTGCGTCCAGAAACGGCTCAAGGAATATTTGTGAATTATCTCAATGTGCAGAAAACCGGGCGTATGAAGATTCCTTTTGGAATTGCACAAACAGGAAAAGCCTTTAGAAATGAGATTGTTGCACGTCAGTTTATTTTCCGTATGCGTGAGTTTGAACAAATGGAATTGCAATTCTTTGTTCGTCCGGGAGAAGAAAAAAAATGGTATGAGTACTGGAAAGCAGAGCGTATGAAATGGCATCTTTCTTTGGGAATGAATAAAGAAGATTATCGTTTTCACGATCATGAAAAGTTAGCGCATTACGCCAATGCTGCAACTGATATTGAATTTGATTTCCCTATGGGATTTAAAGAACTGGAAGGCATTCATTCGCGTACCGATTTCGATTTAAAAGCCCACGAAGAACATACCGGTAAAAAGCTGCGTTATTTCGATCCCGAATTAAACGAGAGCTACGTACCTTATGTTGTAGAAACTTCTATCGGTCTCGATCGTATGTTCTTGGCCATAATGAGTACAGCCTATAATGAAGAGAAATTAGAAGACGGATCTGAGCGAGTGGTATTAAATCTGCCTCCAGCCTTAGCTCCTTATAAAGCGGCTATTTTACCACTTATGAAAAAAGATGGATTGCCAGAAAAAGCACGTGAAATCATGGCTGAATTGCAAGAAAATTTTATGTGTCAGTATGAAGAAAAAGATGCTATTGGAAAGCGCTATCGTCGTCAAGATGCAATTGGAACTCCTTTCTGTATTACGATTGATCATGATAGTTTAGAGGATAATATGGTTACTATTCGCGATAGAGATACGATGAAACAAGAACGTGTTGCTGTTGCTGACCTGCGTCAGATTATTGATGCTAAGATTAGGAATAAAGCCTAGAAAAAAATAACCCGTCAGGTTTTAGAAACCTGTCGGGTTATTTTTTTACGAATCAAAAATTCGTCTTATTAATTAAAAGAAAATTTATTTTTCTACTGGGTTAGAAGCATTTGCACTCCAAACATTCATTGCACCATCATAAACTTTTACATTAGGATAATCAAGCAAAGAGGAAATAACAAAGAAAGGTAAGCCTGCACGAACAGCTGTTCCACAATAAAGTACAATTGTTTTATCTGGAGTAATGCCAGCAGCTGTTAGCATTTTTTTAAGATCTTCATTCGATTTTAAAACACCACCGTTTACACCAAAATTTTTCCATTCTAAATTGATAGCACCAGGAATATGACCTGGACTTTTACCATCGGTACCTGTATATTCTTTTGGAGCACGAGCATCAACAAATAGCACATCTACTTTGTTTAAATTTGCTTTCACCCATTTTGTATCCACATAAATTGATGCATCAAGAGAAGGTACAAAAGTAGTTTTGGTGGCTTTTGTAGGTGCCGGAGTTAACGGAATACGTGCAGAACGCCATGCCTTCATATCTTTTTGTAAGATTTTAACATCGGCGACGCCCATATATTTTAGAATCCAATACATACGTCCGGCTGTTTTATTATCGCCATCGTCATAAATAATAAGGTTGTTGGTATTTGAAACTCCAAGGTCGCCTAAAATTTGGGCAATTTCATTAGTGGGTTTTAAAACACCTCCAGGACCTTCTTCTTTATAAAGCTTAGAATGATCAATATGAATTGCATTTCGCAAATGCGATACCCTATAATTCTTATTAGACTGTACAGAAATTACTTTAGTGTTTTTGTCTTTAGATACTTTTGCAAATTCTTTTGTGTTAAATAATCCCTGAGCAAATAAAGAAGGAACCAAGAAGAGAAACGCCAGTATAAGCGCATAAATGTGTTTTGTATTTTTCATTTTTTATGTTTTTAAAGAAAGGCCTTCCGTAGAAGACCTTTCGGATTTTAGATTAAAATTTAACTTGTAATTGAAGAACGAAGAAATCGTTTTCTTTTTCGTGCCAATCGGCCAAAACAGAATCTGAACTTTCTTCAGCTTTATAAACATAATTTACTTGTAAGCGAGTCCACTCATTAAAGAAATAGTTAAATCCAAAGGTCCAGTCTTGCTGTTTGTTAAAATCAATATCAGCATCAGGATCGTAAGATTCAAACTTTATTACTGGCTGAATATTCCAAGGTGTTGTATATAATGCTTGAACAAAAAATCCATTTTTAACAAAGTCACCAATAACTAAAGTAGGAGTTTCTCCACAACCACCACCAACAAGCGATGATCCTTGATCATTTCCACTAATATATTCTGCTTGAACTAAGAAATTAGCTTTCTCAACAGAAATATCCATACCCCAACGTTTACGAACATCGTCATCCATAGTGGGATCTGTTGGCTTTAGTGTACCATATTTATAACTACCACCAATACTAAGACCAGCAATGGGTGAAAAGATTAAACGAGCAGTATAGTCTTTCCCTAAGTTACTGTCCATCAAATTCATACCAGTACCGTTTGAATAAGCAAATTTCCAAGCCAAAACATTCGTGTTTTTAAGACCGAAAATCTCTTTATCACCGGTACCACCCCAAATCATAACCCCTAAATCGCGGAAAGGACTGGCCAGTTCACTAACAACACGTGAACGATTAATTGTATTTAATGATTGACAAGGTGTTAATAATTCTAAGCCGAATGGAGTTTTAAATTGACCCATCGTTACATTGATCCAAGGAGCTAATCGTTTATAAGTTATAAAGGCATCAAGCAAATAAGGACCGCCTTTTGTTGGGCTAAATTCTGCCATTACATAATAAGAGAAATCGTAAGGGATATTTCCTACTACGCCTAAACGAGCACGATCGAAATAGAAGCCATTATTTGCTTTTAAGCCATGCATTGGGCTTAGTCCATCTTCTAAAAATTGAGTTTCGTATTGAGCTTGGATATATCCTACAACTTGCACGCCATCGTCGGAAGAAGCTTCCATACAACCTTGAGCAAAAATGGTTGCTGGCGCTATTAATAGAGCAAGTAAAATGATTGAAATTATCTTTTTCATAATATTTATTTTAAGTTTTTTCTATTCTATTTAAGTTTTTATTTACTTGCTACTAGTGAATAACCTTGAGCTTCAGTAGCAGACCATTTATGAGTTTCTAATGCATCATAAATCATTCCGTTAGCTCCCCATTTTATGCTCTTAGCATCATATCCAATAACAGTTAAATAAGCTGTAATCATAGAAGATGTTTGACTGGTCCAGCAATAAGTAGCAATAGTTTTTGAAGGATCTAAATTCAAGATCTCACCACCTTCAATACTCAAAGGACTAACACGATGAGCTCCGGTAATATGTCCGTAATGCTCTACGTCTGCAGCAGCCCAAAAATTATTGATAAAGTAGTTAGAAGGTGTTGTTAATACATCGATATTATTAACTCCTTTAAATCCGTTAGCTAACATATAAGCTACGCGCTCAGCAAGAATGCCTTCGCCAGTTGTTGAAGCAGAAGAAATAGAAGGGGCATCATAAGTAGTATTAGAAACTAAAGCACCAGGAGCAGCTGTCCAGTTTGCACTTGTAGTACCAGCATTACCAATATTTGAATTCCATGCACCTGCTAAAGAAATATCCCAAGAGCTCATTCCCCATTTTAATACTTTTGCATCAGGAAAACCACTTAAACGTAGAGCCATAACAGCATGACTAGCAGTTTGTCCAGTATAACAAGCAACGAGAACAGGTTTACCATTAGCATTTCCAGCAGTTGTAATAACATCAGCTAAAGTAGAATTTACAGCTCCAGCAATATGACCAGCAGCATAATCAGCAGCAGAACGGATATCAATAATATAATAATCGTTAGAAGCATCAGCATCCGTTTGAACAGTTTGAACAGCAGAAGCACTTGTAATCCAAGAAACGCCTAAAATATCATTAAGATCCAAATCATTATCAACTAAATAATCGCTAAGGATTCCTTGAGCAGGAGCACCACTAACAATAACGGGATAGTTGCGAGTTTCAGAGGCAGACCATTTATGAGCCTCTAAAGCAGAATGAATTAGACTATTAGCACCAAACTTTAAGCTGTATGCATCATAACCTAAAACGGTAAGATAAGCAGTAATCATAGAAGACGTTTGACCTGTCCAACAATAGGTAACAACGGGTTTTGAATAATCAAGGTTGGTATATTCGCCTCCAGCAAGACTAAGAGGAAGAATATTATGCGCACCTGTTATATGACCGTAATGTTCAATATCCGAAGGAGCCCAATAATTATTGATAAAATAGTTGCTTGGAGTTCCGGCTACATCTGCTCCAG
>JAGGUP010000174.1 GCA_021158405.1 Bacteroidales bacterium | reverse complement strand
TTTCATAATCTGGGTTTTGCTATTGGTTAGGGCGAATTTGCTTCATCATCTGTTGAGAAAACATTTTTGCGCTTATTTTTGGATCGTTGAATTTTATCTTTTCAATGAGAAGTACGGTTTGATGTCCTGGCTTTTGAACAGGTTCCATGACCATTTTTGAGGGTAAAAGTCGTCCGTCCATCATTTTTATTTCTGAAGACAGTTGAAGGTTAACCAACTCATCGTTTTTACCATAAAGTTCTGAGCGAAGTGCAAAATCGTGTTCTTTAGATATCCATAGAAATACTTTGCTCCAAACTACGGGTGCTTGAGGTAGGGGCAAGAGTTCAATTTTATAACATGCATAGCCATCAATTGTTTCTTCGCCTACAATTTTGTGGGTATAATCCACTACCAGCGAGTTTTCTTTCATCAGTTCATCGTTATTAAAATCGGAACCCATCCAGGAACTCATCATCATACTTGGCGGAATCTTAATCATACGCCCAATTCGTGGCATCCAGTTCCACATATTTTTTTCGCGTTTAAGAAAAACTTGTCCTTTGTCGCGAGCAGGTGCAGTAACATAAATGATGTAGTAATCCGTTCCCATCGACCAGCTTTGCATCGTTACCGAGCGATTCCATTCGGGTCGGATGATATTCATTGTCATCGTAGAACTGCTGTTTATTCCCAAAGTGATGTCTTGTGCCTTTCGTACGATTTCTTTAGCTCTTTCATCGGTTTGAGCTTTAACGCTCAATTGATTGATAAACAAGACTGCAAATAAGATTAAAATTTTAGACTTCATTATTAAGGTAGATTATAGATTGATTTTAAACGATTTATACAATATTCTTTTGGAAAATGTTCGGGATCGATAATGTAATTCAGGCTTAAGCCATCGAGGAGAGCTCCAAAAAATCGGGCTTCATCTTGTGGTTTTTTGAATCCCATTTTTGCCAAACAAGAAGCAAAACTATCAAGGATTGGGATTAAAATATTCATTAAATCTTCTTGAATAATTTCCATAACATCTGTTTGCATCAAAATGGAGAAATAAAGTTTCCAGTAAGAGAGATCATCTTCCATCAGATCAAAAGTGAGTTCAATTAATTTCCCAAACTGTTCAATTGTAAAGTTTTCAGGGTCGAAGCGATAATGCTTGAAGATATGTTCAAAACCTCCAACAAGTGTTACTTTTAGAATATCTTCTTTGCTTTTAAAGTAATTGTAGATAAGCCCTTTTGAGATGCCTGCTTCGCTAGCAATATTCGCAATAGATGCGGAATGAAAGCCTTTCTTTGTAAATACTATTAAAGCCGCTTCAAGGATAAGATGTCTTTTTTTCTTGCGAATATCTTCAAATTGGTGACTTGTTCTTGGGCACATATATTTTTGACTGAACGTTCGGTCAAAGATACATTAGCAATTCAATTTAGTCAAGTGTTTTTGAGAAAATTTTGGAATTATTTTAAGATTTTTCTAAAATCAGCACCGCTAGGCTCTTGAAAAACAGAAAGTTCGAACTCAGGAATAATGGCTAAAATATGGTCAAAAATATCCGATTGAATACTTTCGTATGCTACCCAGCTTTTTACTTTACTAAAAACATAAATTTCCATCGGTATTCCTTTTTCCGTAGGTTCTAGTTGTCGAACCATAGTTGTAAGCGAGGTATTTATATCTGGATGATTTTCTAGATAATTGATGAGGTAAGCTCTGAACACACCGAGATTGGTTTGTCTTCTCCCTTTTAAGACAAGCTTTTTTTCTGTGTCTATTTTTTTGTTTGATTTTTGAATACGTTCTTCAGTTTGAAAGATATAATCATCCAGAAATTCAAATTTGGAAAAACGTTCTAGCATTTCGGGAGTGCAAAATTTTATGCTATGCGTATCCAAAAGAACAGACCTTTTAATTCGTCGTCCTTCTGATTCTTCCATCCCACGCCAGTTTTTCACGGAATCAGAAATAAGAGAATAGGTAGGTAGCGTACTAATGGTATTGTCCCAATTCTGTACTTTAACTGTTGATATTGATATATCAATTACGGTTCCATCTGCATTGTATTTGGGCATGCTAATCCAGTCGCCTTCTTTTACCATATCAAAGGCTGCCAATTGAATACCGCCTACAAAACCTAAAATGGGGTCTTTAAAAACCAATAATAGAACAGCAGAAACTGCTCCTAATCCAGCTAGAATACTTGTTGGGTTTTTGTCGATTATTGAGCTGATTATTAAGATTATAGCAATAACCCAAAAGAGAAGCTTAACAACTTGAGCAAAGCCTTTTATCGGTAATTTTTTACTTTCCGATTGCATATTGTAAACGTGTACTGCCGTATCTAAAACAGCGGTAAAAATATTTGTAATAATCACAATTTTGTATATGGATAGTATAAGAAGGAGTATGTTTTTTGCGCCTTCTAAATCGCTAAAAATGGGGTTGATAGTCCAGCCAAGGAAGAAAGCCGGTATCAGGTAGGAAGCTTTATGAAAAATCCGGTGCTCTAGTAAATAGTCATCCCAAGTGGTTTCAGATTTTCTAATATATTGCAAAATGAATTTTCTTAAAATCCATCGTGTTAGGTAAAATAGGAGTGTAGCAATGAAAATATTAATAATTAACAAGCTGTAACTTGCAACTAGATTGGCACTGTCTTCTCCAAGGTTTAATTTTATTAGAATATCGGTTAAATAAGTATTGGCGATATTGAAAATATTTAATAAGCTCATTGTCGTTTTATTTTATACTGCAAAGCTATTTATTTTTAATATAGCTCCATAAAAAAAAGCTTCGATTGAAGCCTTTAGTTTGATTATGTTAGATTTAGTCGTGTATATAATCACACAATTTGTCCTTTATCTGCTTTAGCTCATTTAAATGGAGATCTTTTTTATAGATCCGTACGAGATCTACAACTCCACCAGCACGGTATAAAGTAGCTAGAGCGGCATCAAAATTATTATCATCTATATTGTATTTTATATCTATAATGGCTTTTTCAAAGGCGTACCATTTAATTTCTTTTTCGATAGTAAAATAATGAGTTTCAGTATCGTTTTTATCATTATAAAAGCCACTTTCGATTTCTTCAAGAAGATATTCTTTTTCCACTTTTATAATACTCGAAAATTCTTTTATATGATTGTATTTCAGAAAACGATAACCTTCATCGTGAAGAGCTTGAATTAATTGTGGAAGAATAGAATAATTACTTAATCCTTTAATTCGAATGGCATCTACATCGTTATTTTGTAATGTAATTTGAGATGCTACCATATCCAAATCTATTTTTAATGACTTTTTGAATGCCATAAAAGAACGAATTATTGCATCCTTGCTATACTTTTTTTTGGTAACTAAAAATAATGAACCAGGTACTTTTTCTTCGGGAACGATTCCATGATAACCAGGAAAAGCATGGGCAGTTTCTAATATGAGCGTGTTGTTGCTGATTTCAGGATTTACGGCAACTAAAGATTCTTTTTTGGTAACGGTTCCGGATACTTCAATAGTGTGACTCATGTTTATATTTTTTAAATATGAAGTTACAAATATATATAATTACAGGCGATTAAAAAAATAATTTAGAACCTGTCTATATTAAAATTATCTATATGCCAAAAAATTCCTTTGAAATTGAATAAAGAATGATATAGTTCCTCAAAATATAGAAAATAGCACGAAATATTCTAATAAACCCTTATTTATTCAACGAATAATTTGTAAATTCGCTTTCTATTAAACCGTTGTTTTTTACGAATTAATTTTGTAATTGAAATAAACTTAAGTAATTAAATAACTGTAAGTAAACGATAATTTTAACTACGATTTGAAATAACCCAATAATAAAAAACATAAATTCAAAGAGATGAAAAAACATAATTTTTTTGCAGGCCCTTCTATTCTTCCTCAATTTACAATAGATGAAACAATAAAAGGGATTCAGGATTTTGATGGATCGGGCTTATCCGTTTTAGAAATTTCTCACCGAAGCAAGCAATTTGTAGCTGTAGTTGAAGAAGCGCAAAGTCTTTTTAAAGAATTGCTTAATATTCCCGATAATTATAGTGTATTATTTTTAGGAGGAGGAGCAAGCACACAGTTTTTAATGCTCCCTTTTAATCTTATGAATAAAAAAGCAGCTTATCTTAATACAGGTGCTTGGGCATCGAAAGCGATAAAAGAAGCAAAATATTTTGGTGAAGTTGTTGAAGTGGCATCTTCAAAAGAAGCTACTTTTAATTATATTCCTAAAGGATATAATGTTCCTAAAGATGTTGATTATTTCCATATCACTTCAAATAATACTATTTACGGAACAGAAATTCGTGAAGATTTTGATTGTGATGTTCCCTTAGTTGCTGATATGTCTTCCGATATTTTTAGTCGCCCAGTAGATATTTCAAAATATGCTTTGATTTATGGTGGAGCGCAGAAAAATTTAGCTCCTGCCGGACTTACTTTCGTTATTATTCGCAACGATATTTTAGGAAAAGTTGATCGTGCCATCCCAACAATGATGAATTATCAAACGCATATCGATAAAGAATCAATGTTTAATACACCTCCTGTATTACCTATATTTTCTGCTTTGCAAACCTTACGTTGGTTAAAAGCTCAAGGGGGTATTGAAGCTATGGAGAAAAAAAATATTGAAAAAGCAAGCTTATTATACAATGAGGTTGATCGTAACAAATGTTTTCGAGCAACTATTAATAATGTAGCTGATCGTTCAAGAATGAATATTTGTTTTGTAATGAATAAAGGCTATGAAGCTCTTGAAAAAGATTTCCTTGATTTAACCGTTGCAAATGGTATGGTGGGACTGAAAGGACATCGTTCTGTTGGTGGTTTCCGTGCATCAACATATAATGCACTTCCTAAAGCGAGTGTAGAAGCATTGGTTACTTTGATGCAAGATTTTGAAGCCAAGCAATAAATCTTAATTTATAAATTGATAAAGAATTAAGCTATGACAAAAGTATTAGTTGCTACCGAAAAACCTTTTGCTCCTGCAGCAGTAGGTCAGATAAAACAAATTGTTGAGGATGCAGGATTCGAGTTTGCTATACTTGAAAAATATACCGATAAGTCAGAACTATTAGAAGTTGTAAAAGATGTTGATGCTCTGATTATTCGTAGCGATAAAGCAACGAAGGAAGTTATTCTTGCAGCTCCAAAACTGAAAATAATTGTAAGAGCGGGTGCGGGCTATGATAATATCGATTTAGAAGCAGCAACTGCACAGCAAGTTGTTGCTATGAATACACCTGGTCAAAATTCTAATGCTGTTGCTGAATTGGTTTTGGGGATGATGGTGTTTCAAGCTAGAAACCAGTTCAATGGAAAATCAGGTACAGAGTTAAAAGGCAAAAAATTAGGTATTCATGCTTATGGTAATGTTGGCCGTTATGTAGCTCAAATAGCTAAAGGATTTGGAATGGAAGTGTTTGCTTTTGATCCATTTGTTAAAGATGAGCTAATTGAAGCAGATGGAGTACAAGTTTTTCATACAGCTGAGGAGTTATATAGTAATTGCCAATATATCAGCTTGCATATTCCTGCTAACGAAAAAACTAAGAAATCGATAAACTACGATCTCTTGAATCGGATGCCTTTTGGAGCCACTTTGGTGAATACAGCACGTAAAGAAGTGATTGACGAAGAAGATTTATTAAAAATATTTGCAGATCGCTCTGATTTTATGTATCTTAGCGACTTAGTACCGGATTGTAAAGAAGAAATAGCAATGGAATTTGAGGGTAGATTTTTCTTTACACCCAAAAAATCGGGAGCACAAACTACCGAGGCTAATATAAATGCTGGTGTTGCAGCTGCGCATCAGATTGTAAGATTTATTAAGGACGGGGACTCAAAGTACAAGGTAAATTAACTAAAATAAACGATAATAAATTTCGCATATTAAAACTCATTTTCTTTACCCTCTAATAATCTAGAATTATGGACAACTCTAATTATTCTCCTTCTTTTTTTCGCTTTGAAGATCTTCGTGTATATCAAAAAGCAGTTGATTATTATATTTGGGTGCTAGTCAATACAGAGCTGGTTCCTAATGCTGAGAGTAACTCAGTTGTGCAATCATTTATTCAAACAGCAATGAACATACCTGGCAAGATTGCAGAAGGTTCTTCAAAAAGTAAAACTCAATTTGTTTTTCATTTGAAAGAATCAAAAACAGCTATTAGACAATGTGTTATGTTTGGCTCTACGGTTTTGAAATTAAATTACTTTAATGAGGAGCAGGAAGAAGTTAGTAGAAATTATTTAATGGAATTGACTAAAATGCTTGGTGCTCTCATAGGCTCTATTCAACGTGAGCATACTTCTTCGCATATTCATTATAATTCTGGCAATGATGAAATTGATGAACATAACAGTTATTAATTCAAGGAAATCTTAAATCTAAAATTTAAACCAAATTATGGCTATTTTAAAACCATTTAAAGGCTTTCGCCCTAAAAAAGATATTGTAGAAAAGTTAGCAGCCTTGCCTTATGATGTAATGAATTCTCAAGAAGCTGCAGCCATGGCCAATGATAATCCGTATTCACTTTTACATATAACACGTCCGGAAATCGATTGTCCTGCAGAAATAGATGTTCATGCTCAGGAAGTATATGATAAAGCAGTGGAGAATTATTCTAATTTTAAAGCAAATGGATGGTTGGTTCAAGAGGAAAAACCTAAATTCTATATCTACGCCCAAACGATGGATGGCCGTACACAATATGGAATTGTGGGTGCTGCTTCGGTCGATGATTATTTGAATGGAATAATAAAAAAACACGAGCTGACACGGCCTGATAAAGAAGAAGACAGAATGATTCATGTGCGCATCAACAATGCAAATATTGAACCTGTATTTTTTACTTATCCGGCAGTTGCTGAAATTGATCAAATTGTAGAAAATATTGTAAAAAATCAAGAAGCTACTTATGATTTTGTAGCTGAAGATGGATTTGGTCATCATTTTTGGGTGATCAATGAGGATACTGTAAATCAGCGTTTGGAGCAACTCTTTAAAGAAAAAGTCCCTTTTACTTATGTAGCCGATGGACATCATAGAACCGCTGCAGCTGCATTGGTTGGAGCAGAGAAACGTAAGGCAAACCCTGATTATACAGGTGATGAAGAGTTTAATTTTTTCTTAGCTGTACATTTTCCTGATAATCAATTGAAAATTATTGATTATAACCGTGTAGTTAAAGATTTGAACGGATTATCAAGCGAACAATTCCTTGAGAAGCTAGCACTCGATTTTAATGTTGTTGAAAAAGGTACTGAAATCTATAAGCCTAATACACTTCACGAATTCTCAATGTATCTTGATGGCAAATGGTTTTGCTTAACTGCCAAGAAGGGGACTTACGATGATAATGATCCAATCGGTGTTTTGGATGTAACCATTCTATCTAATCAAATTTTAGGAAAATATTTAGATGTTAAAGACCTTAGAACCTCCAAACGTATTGATTTTGTTGGTGGTATTCGAGGATTGGGTGCTTTAAAAGATAGAGTAGATAGTGGTGAAATGCGTGTTGCTTTTGCTTTGTATGCTGTGTCGATGCAACAGCTTATCGATATTGCCGATTCTGGTAATATTATGCCGCCTAAGACAACTTGGTTTGAACCAAAATTGCGCAGTGGACTTGTTATTCATGAGTTGATTTAAAGACGAATCTGAATAAATTATTTAAAACCGGTTTAGACCGGTTTTTTTTATGCATAATTTTAAGAGTTATTTGAAAAATAAACCAAATTGCCTGTATATTTGCTTAAATTTTAAACCCTTAGAAATCAATTAAATTAAAAATTATGAGACTTATTTCTTTTCTCAAATACGGCGTTGTTTTTTTATTTATTGTCATAGTATCAGTTAGTTGTGGCCGTGGACCGATCTATAAATCGGTGTCTGAAGATATAATGCAAAAAGAAACTCAATTTATAGGCTTTGATAGTCCAAGTGCCATTCGCTATGCCATCTCTAACGATAAAGAGTATTTATACATTCGTCTGGAAGCCCTGAGTCGTCCTTCTGTATTGAAAATTATACAATCCGGTTTTTATATTTATATCGATACCTTGGAGAAAAAGAATAAAGATATGTGGTTTAATTATCCTATTGGCGAGACCGATCAAGTATTCCAAGCAAAGCTTTTCCAAGAAGGAAATAAAGAGAATGCCGCGGTTGCAGGAAAAGTTGAATTAGAATCGCAAATCAAGGATGTTGGCCGTTTTGCTGTGTTTGTTGCAAATGAGGTGGAAGAGTCGGCAAAAAATGATTTAAAAGAAGGATTTGCTTATCATATAGAGGCTGGTGAGTACGGCAGCTTAAATTATTATGCTGCTATTCGATTGGATAAAATTAAAAAAGGTGGATATGATGCACTTGATAAAATTGACATTGGTATTGTTTCCGGTGCTTTTAAAAGACCTAATATTCCTGGAAATGGAGGAGGAAGGGGATCCAGATCAAATCGATATAGCGGTATGAATAGAGTGCCTCAAGCACAACAGCAATCTAAATACAGCCCGGAAAAGATGCGCGATATGTATTTGATGAGTCAACCAATTACCTTCTGGATCAATGTTGAACTCTACAAACCTTAAGCTTTAGCTTGCCATTCTATGAAGTATTTTCTTTTTCTTTTGATTGGGTTTATGAGTATTCAAATGTCATTTGCCCAACAAAAAAACTATTCTATAAGCGGCTCCATTCGTGATTCTCAAACGGGTGAAGATTTACCTGGTGCATCCATCATTATTCTGAACAATAGAGGGATTGGAGCATCGGCAAATGCATATGGCTTTTATTCGCTGGAGCTGCAAGAGGGGAAATATATCGCACTATATACTTATATTGGTTACCAAACACAAAGAATTCCGCTGAATCTTATTGAGAATGTCGTTATCAATATCGAACTGGAACCCGTAACAGCTCAGCTTGAAGAAGTGGAAGTAATAGCTGAGCGAGAGGATAAAAATGTGAAGGCTAATGAAATGACTGTAACCAATGTTAGCATGAAAGAAATTGAAAGCATTCCGGTTTTATTTGGTGAAAGAGATATTTTTAAAACGCTTCAGTTGATGCCTGGCGTAAAACCAGCCGGTGAGGGAAGTTCAGGATTTTATGTTAGAGGTGGAACAAGCGATCAAAACCTGATATTATTGGATGAAGCTCCGGTATACAATGCTTCACATATGATGGGTTTCTTTTCTATCTTCAATTCAGATGCGCTCCGCGATGTGAAATTATATAAAGGAGGAATGGGAGCAGAGTTCGGTGGTCGACTTTCGTCGGTGTTAGATATAAAAATGAAGGAAGGTAATGCCAAGCACTTGACAGTAAATGGCGGAATTGGTCTTATTTCTTCTCGCTTGACTTTGGAATCTCCCTTGGCGAAAGGGAAAGGCTCTTTTATTGTTTCGGGTCGCAGAACCTATGCCGATTTGTTTACCGTTTTTTCCAAAGAAGAAGCCATTCAAAATGCTCAATTGTATTTCTACGATTTAAATACAAAAGGGAATTTAAGAATAGGAGAGAAGGATCGCTTATTTGTTTCCGGTTATTTTGGACGAGATAAATTTGGATTCGATGAGCATTTTGGGTTCAATTGGGGAAATAGCACAGCCACTATGCGCTGGAATCATATTTTCAATCCAAAGTTATTTTCTAATACTTCAGTAATTTATAGTAAATATAGTTATCAAATTTTGGGAGGTCCTAGCGATGGAAGAATTGAAATTGGCTCGCATATTATCGATTATAATTTAAAACACGATTATCAATATTATCAAAATGATCATAGCATTTGGAAATTTGGAGTAGATATTATCCATCACACGATGAATCCGGGTGACTTGAATTCGGATGCAAATGAATTGTATAATTCGCTGGATGTAGAAAAACGTTATGCGCTTGAATCAGCGATATATCTTACAAACGAAAGAAAAATATCCTCCTCTTTTAGTCTCAATTATGGGTTAAGGTTTTCTAATTTTATACAATTAGGACCGGGAAATATCTACACTTTTAATTCTTTTGGAGAGGTTATTAATACAAAAGTTTACACTAAATGGAAACCCGTGGTGAACTACAATGGTTTAGAACCACGACTAAATGGAACCTTGCTCATCAATTCAACTTCTTCCATTAAATCTTTTTATTCTTATACTAAACAATATATGCATTTGCTTAGTAATTCGTCGAGCGAATCGCCTACAGATATATGGTTGCCAAGTAGCAATAATGTAAAACCATCTTCCTCCAGCCAATTTGGCCTGGGTTATTATCGTAATTTTTCTCAGAACACCTACGAGTTTTCAGTCGAGGCTTATTATAAAGATATGCAGGATATTATCGATTATAAAATAGATGCTGAGGTCACTTTAAATCCTTTGGTGGAAGGTGATTTAGTTTTTGGTAAAGGTCGTGCCTATGGTATTGAGCTCTTTTTCAAAAAGCGAAAAGGGAAACTTACGGGATGGCTTGGTTATACTTTATCGCGCACCGAACGTCGTTTTGAAGAGATCAATATGAATACTTGGTATGCTGCAAAACAGGATCGTACACACGATTTTTCTATTGTAGCTATGTACCAACTTAACTCACGCATTCAATTTTCTGCCAATTGGGTGTACTATACCGGAAATGCCGTAACTTTTCCCGAAGGAAAGTTTAGGATAAACGAGCAGGATATTTTGCTTTATTCCGATAGAAACGCCTACCGTATGCCTGATTATCATCGATTAGATTTGAGCATAAGCCTAAAGAACAAAGAATACAAATCTGAATTAGATCCCGAGACTGGAAACATGATCCAACAGAAAAAACGATACCGTTCAAACTGGAATTTTTCGATTTACAATGCTTACAATCGAGAAAATGCCTATTCTATTTCTTTTGAATCCGGTGAATCTAATCCGGAAGTTTTGCAAGCCGTTCAGCTATCGCTATTTAAATTAATTCCATCGATTACCTATAATTTTAATTTTTGATGAGACGCTTTTATACATATAAGATTGGAGCAATTGGTCTAGTACTATTTGCATTTGTTTCTTGCGAAAAGATTATCGATTTAGATCTCAATCAAACTGAAGACAAGATGGTGGTAGATGCTGTTCTAAGCAATCTTCCCGATCAATCTGTTGTGCGCTTGTCCAAGTCGAATGCTTTATTTTCTGAAGATCCCTATCAGGAAATTGAAGAAGCGAACGTAACCGTTAAAACGGCAGATGGAATGTCCATCTCTTTTCCGGAAGTAGAACCGGGCATTTATAAAAATGAAAATTTTCGGGGTTTAGAGGGGGCTGAATATCACCTTGAAATTGATTGGAAAGAAATAAGTATAAGTGCGAACTCAAAAATGCCAAAAGCTATACTTATTGATTCTATTGAGTTGGTGGTTTCTGAGAGAGGCTTTATGGGTAATGATGATATTGCTTATTCCTTAAAAGTACATTTTAGCGATCCTGCCAATCAGGCAAATTACTATCGCTTTGATGTATTTAAAAATGACACACTCTACGATGGGTTTATCGTTAGTAATGATTTGTTTTACAACGGAATTGCAACCAATCAGCTTGTTATGGGTTATGAAATGCAGCCGTTAGATACTATTTGTGTTCAAATTTCCAGTATTGATAAGGCTAACTATTCCTATTTTCTTGTTTTGAGCCAGAGTGATTCCCCTTTTATTATAGCTCCTGGAAATCCGGTTTCTAATCTTCAGGGAAATGCCATTGGTTATTTTGGTGCTTATGCACAAAATCGAAAATATATTATTATACCAGCTTCTTCATCACTCAATCAATAGTAAATCATAGCTAAATAAACCAATAACTATCTGTTTGTCCCGACATCAGGTAAGTCTACATTTAATAGCTAGAAAATAAATACATCGTATTATGTTGATTATTAGAAATATAGATATTGGGCGTTTATAAATTATTGATAAATAGTAGGGTTATGAATAGTTTTTTTTACGTTTAGTGAAATTTGACGCAATGTGGATTAAGAATATTTAGAGCGTGTTTGACTTATTCAAACACGCTCTAATCTTAAATCTCAAGATGAAACCTTCGTTTTAGAACATTGATGTATTGGTCCAGATTCCATGCAGATTGCAGCCCACTTCAACCAAAACTACATCATTTGTAGCTAGTTTAATATAATATTCGGCATAGCCTCTTATTGGACCATTTTCAAATTCTGTAAAAGCAACAAGCGTATCATTTTTAAAGATTTTCATATGATCAATCCAATGATTTTCTTCTGTAGGATGAACGATCCCCTTGGAGCCAATATGAATTTTTACACGTGTAAAACCTTTGCCATCATTTTCCAAAAAAGTGATTTCCGGAGTGTGTTTCAATTCAAAATCGCTTGGATTTTGTGGATCAGCAAAGCTCATCCTTTGACGATTGATAATCAATTTTGATGGAATTTTTTCTTGACTAACGGCCATGTTTGGCACTAATACTCCGGCAGTTCCAAGTGCAATACTTGCAATTCCGATTTTTTTGAATGCGTCTCTTCTATTCATAGCTATTGATGTTTTCTTTAAGTTTTGATTTTATAAATACATGAACAATTATTTTTGGAACAGGATCGTATCCACTTGTTCCCCAAGGTTGACAACGGCTAATACGATTAGCAGCCAAAGCACCTCCTTTAATAAGCCCAAATTGTTTTAAAGCTTGCAAACTATATTCAGAGCAAGTAGGAAAATGCCTGCATGAGGCAGGAGTGATAGGTGAAATTACAAGTCGATAAAAATGTATAGGCAGACTTGCTATTTGTATCACTAGCGGTGTTTTATCTTTTTTTAGGCCCTTTTCCATTTCTGCAAATGTATGCATATTGCATTAATTCAGAATTTTATTCCGCCACTCCATCTCCCAAAATGGCATTTATGTCCTCTTCGGTTGAACGTAATTTTTCTTTGCAGAATTTTAATAAGATGGAAGCCCGATTCACCTTTAGTGATAAATCATCAATGCTGATTTCTTCGTCTTCAATTTCCTGAATAATATTTTCAAGCTCTTCTAAAGCTGAATTATAAGTCAGTTTTTTACTCATGATTATTTGTTTTTATTATTTTACTTTCTAATATACCGTCGTATAATTCGGTACTTAGTATCTCTTCTTTACTCACATTTCGAATGCTTCTTAATAATTGCCCGTTTACACGTGTTATACTGAAACCTTTTTTTAAGATTTGTTTGGGATCGGCTAAATGAATCAGTTGGTTCATTTGTTCAATTTGGAGTGAACTCGACTGAACTCTTTGTAAACTTTGACGCGATAAAGATTTTTTATATTGATCCGTTTTATGTTTGTGGATTTGCAATAAATTTTTACTGTTATATATTATTTTAATAAATCTGTTTTCGAGATTTTGATCCATCTGCTGAAATCTGATTTTTAAATCATGTTTTAGAATATGTGAAATCTTATCCAAACGAAAACCGGCTCTTACCAGCCTGTTGTTGGCCGCTTTTTGGTAGTTGAAATTTTGCTGCTCTAGCAGCTTAGCATTTTTATGTAATTTTTGCTGGGAAATATAAATCAAGTTTTTACTTAGATTGCTAATATTCTGTTTCTGATCATCAATCAAATCAAATGTATATTGATTTATAGATTCTGATAACGTCCCCAACATTATTTCAAAATCCCGATTATGCGCTACAATATAATCTGCTACAGCTGTGGGTGTTTTAAATTGAGTATGTGCCACTTTATCAGCGATGCTGGTATCTCTTTCATGACCAATTCCCGTAAAAATAGGAAATTGACTTTGTGCTAAGCGCACAGCGAGAGAATATTCATCAAAACAATTCAGATCGAGTGTAGATCCGCCACCGCGAATAAGAACAACAACATCAAAAGGAGAATCTCCATTTTCTATTTTATCCAAGGCTTGAATTATACTTTCTGCCGCAGTTTTGCCTTGCATGGTGGATTGAAAAAGCATAGTTTTAAATTTATAATCGTATGTATTATCGCTCAGTTGTTTAAGAAAATCCTGATAACCTGCTGCTGTCTCAGAACTAACAATGGCAATGGATTGAAATGCAAGAGGTAAAACATGTTGTTTGTTAAAATCGATTAGTCCTTCTTGCTCTAGTTTTAAAAGCGTAGCTTGCTTTTGTCTTTCTATTTCGCCAAGAGAGAAGTTTGGGTCGATATCCAAAATGTTTAAGCTTAAGCCAAAAACCGTGTGGAAATCGATAGTCACATTCACTAAAACCTTCATCCCCTTTTTTAAACTTTGATTTGTTACATGCTCAAATTCGGAAAGGATTCTGCTTTTTGTTTTCGACCAAATATTCGCTCTGATTTTGGCTTGTAGAAAATCATTCTCTTTTTCTGCTATTTCCAAATAGAGATGCCCGTTTTTTGCTTCCGAAACAGATACTATTTCAGCAATAACCCAATAGCTTCTATCAAAGGTTGAACGGACAACCATTTGGAGCTCGTCGAGTAAATCGGATAGTCTGTAAATTGTTTCTTCGATGACTTTAGTTTTGAACAAAAATACGGAATTTAAGCCTTAGGTGAACAGCAAAAAAATTGTTAAGAAATGGAGTTGAAAAATATTTCCGAAAACGTTTGCGGAAATCATAAATTTTTATGTATTTTTGACCCATATTAAATTTTTTGGTTAAATATGGTTTGTATAAAGGTGTGAATTTCTTAAATTCACACCTTTTGCATTTTTGGCCAATAAGATTTTTGCTTAAAACGTTTAACATTAAAATATTAATACATACAATATATATAAA
>JAGGUP010000140.1 GCA_021158405.1 Bacteroidales bacterium | reverse complement strand
TGTATAACACTCAAACGCTGCAAGCGAAGACTTTGCACCCCTTTTTTTAAATCTAAAATCTTGAAAATCATCCCACTGAAATTTTTAAATTAAGATATTCATAAATGCAATTGTTGCTAACGATTGTCTAAAGTTATGTTGTTTTTATTTCTCTTTTATGTTTTGTTTTTTAAATTACTGTTATTAAGCTTATTATTATCTGAAATTAGGTCTAATGGGTTTATGATATTTGCAAGAGATTTTTTAAAGATATGAGCATAAATCTCTATTGTTTTAAGGCTACAAAGCTCCCATTTATGAGTATCTAGGAATACAATTATATTTTTTTTCTGTGTCAATGCGTTAACCAATTAAAGTACCGATATGTTAATGAGAAAAGGAAATGTTTTCGATACCGATTTCAAATATAATACTTTTTTCCTAATTGTCTGATTTACAAGATAAATTATTTTGAAATATCTGAATTAAAATGTTTTTTAACATTACCACGGTCTCCTATTAAAAAAACAATGTTTTTACATTGAATATTTTATATGTATTTTAAGACTGATTAGTTACTTTTTTCTAAATTTACATGAAATTTAAATAAAACTAAATGCTATTAGGAAGTCTGATAAAAAGCGCTTATGCCTTACGGAATGGGCCAGTGGAGATAAAGCATAAATATGTTTCGATCGAAAAAGCGCAAGAAAAACAATTGAATCGACTTTTAAGAAAGGCTAAACATACTGCTTTTGGCGAACATTATAATTTTACCGAGATTCTTAATTCAGAAAATATACTCGAATCTTTTCGCAAAAATGTTCCGGTACACGACTATTCTTCCATCTATAAGCGTTGGTGGTATCGGGCATTAAACGGGGAGACTTATGTTTCCTGGCCGGGCAAAGTGAAATATTTTGCGCTTAGTTCCGGAACTTCCGAAGCTTCCAGTAAATATATTCCCGTTACCAACGATATGTTACGCAGTATAAAAAGAACGAGCATTCGGCAACTTGTAAGGATGGTTCAATACGATTTTCCTTTAGACTTTTATGAGAAAGGCATGCTTATGATAGGTGGCAGCACTCACTTACAATACAATGGCACTTATTATCAAGGCGACTTATCTGGAATAACGGCGGCGAGTATCCCTTTTTGGTTTCAACATTTTTACAAACCGGGGAAAAAAATATCCCGAACTGCCGACTGGAATACAAAAATTGAAGAAATTGTTCAACAAGCACCCGATTGGGATATTGGCGTTATTGTTGGTGTACCTGCCTGGGTTCAAGTTCTTTTAGAAAAAATTATCGAAACATATCATCTAAATACCATTCACGATTTGTGGCCTAATTTATCCGTTATGGTTCACAGCGGAGTTGCCATTCAGCCCTATCTAAAGAGCTTCGAAAAACTTTTTAGTAAAAAAATGATTTATAACGAATCCTATTTAGCCTCCGAAGGTTATGTTGCTTTTCAAAACCGCAAAGATAGTACCGGGATGGATTTGATAGTGGATAATGGCATCTTTTTTGAACTTATTCCTTTCAACGATCAAAATTTTGATGAAGAAGGTGATTTGAGAAAAAATCCACAAACATTATGTTTTTTCGAAGCTGAAGAAAATAAAGAATATGCTCTTATATTATCTTCCAATGCCGGTGCTTGGCGCTATCTTATTGGAGATACTATAAAAATAGTGGATAAAAAATATGCCGAAATTCATATTACAGGTCGTACAAAACATTTTCTCAGCGTGTGCGGCGAACATTTGTCTCAGGAGAATATGAATCGTGCGGTTGAACTGTTGCAAAACGATCTCGGAATTGAAATTAAAGAATTTACTGTTTATGCCTTTTCATACAAAGATCGTTTTGCCCATCAATGGTATTTGGGAACCGATCAGAATCTTAATCCTGAAGAAGCAGCAAATATCCTCGATAAACACCTCAAAAACCTGAACGACGATTACCGTGTTGAACGTCTGGAAGCAGTTAGCCATGTATTTGCTAAGACAATATCGCCAAAGGTTTTTCTTAAATATATGGAGATGAAAGAAAAAATGGGAAGTGCTAACAAATTTCCTCGCGTATTGAAAAATGGACGCATTCCGGAATGGGAAACCTTTTTAAAAACCCAATCATTATAATAAAATGCATTCACTATTTGAAGGAATCCTTTTAGGTCTCACACTCGCTTTTCTTTTTGGTTTTGGACCCGCATTTTTCGCCTTGCTCCAAACGGGAATCCATCGCGGGTTTAATAAAGGCTTTTTCTTGGCTGTTGGCATTTTTATCAATGATATTGCTATTGTAAGCCTTTCTATAGTTGGCGCTAACGCTATTATGCACAATGTACAGAAATATCAATTATTAGGAATTATTGGTGGAATTTTACTCATCATTTTTGGTATTGTTAGTTTTCGACAGAAATCGATAGTCATCGACAACAAAGAGGAAAACGCACTCAAAGCACCTGGCTTTCTTACCTTTATTTTCAAAGGGTTTTTCTTGAACTTTGCCAATCCTTTTGTCTGGATTTTTTGGCCAACAGTTGTTTTAGGCGTTGCCGCACCTTTTATAAAAGATCCCAGTGATATGATCTTTTTTTTCTCCGGAACTTTATCTGTTGTCTTTCTTTCCGATGTAACAAAAGTCTATTTAGCTTCACGCATTAAAAAACATATTACAGCCAAATTCCTTCAAATGGTAAACCATATATCAGGAATTGTCTTAATTCTATTTGGTATCGCATTGATTATTCGTACTTTATATATAGCCGAATTTATTTCATTGTAAATCCACTTGTTAATTTAATACGCATCAAGATACGAGGAACCTATGAAATCCTTCGACGACGCTCAGGATCAGTTCGACGGTCTTATTTTGACTGTTTTAGATCTTTTTTTTGATTTTCTAAATTATACCAACAACTACCGACAAATTTGATATCAAATTGGTATTATTGCCAAATAAAAAAATTCCTCTATCTTTGTCCCTGAATTCAAATATCCCTCTACAAGTGGTGTATTTGATTTATAAAGAAGAGCGAAGAGATCAGGCTCAACGAAACTCTGGCAACCTGCCTAAGGGAAAGGTGCCAATACCTGGATTCAGCAAAAAGAGCTGAATGATTATAAATGAAAAACACTGTATGAAAACAAAATTATTCCTTAAAAATCATTTTCTCTATATATTTTCTATGCGCATGCGCTAGCGTAAGGCCTATTTAATATTGTAAATTAGTGCTTTACGCCAAATAGAATTGATTGCTTTTGCCATAAGCATCCCTTCGGAAGCAGCTTTGTGGCTTTGCAGGGTATTAAATCTATATAGAAAAAAAAGAATTAGAGAAAATTATCAAATTATGAAAAATATAAAAGAAGAAATAAAAAAACGTGTTTTGGTCCTTGATGGAGCCATGGGAACCATGATCCAAAATCACCAATTATCGGAAGAAGATTTTCGAGGTTCCCGATTTGTTGATTGGGAAATAAACATAAAAGGAAATAACGATTTGCTTTGTCTCACACAACCAAAAATTATTCAGGATATTCATGAGGAATATTTAGAAGCAGGAGCTGATATTATCGAAACCAATACGTTTAATGCAAATGATATTTCTCTGGCTGATTATCAAATGCAGGATTTAACTTACGAAATAAATCTTGCGGCAGCAAAAATAGCCAAAGCGGCAGCGGATAAATACTCCTTTAAAAATCCGGATAAGCCCCGCTTTGTGGCCGGCGTTTTAGGCCCAACTAATAAAACGGCTTCCATGTCGCCCGATGTAAACGATCCGGGATTTCGTGCTGTTAGTTTTGATGATTTAAAAAACATTTACCTGAAACAAGCCAAAGCCCTTTTGGATGGAAATGTAGATGTTTTCCTTGTAGAAACTATTTTTGATACGCTGAACGCCAAAGCGGCTTTATTTGCTCTGGAAGAATTATTTGAACAGGAAAAAAAGAAAATCCCGGTAATGGTTTCCGGTACAATTACCGATGCTAGTGGACGCACGCTTTCCGGTCAAACTTTAGAGGCTTTTTTAAATTCTGTTTCCCATATCGATCTTTTGAGTGTGGGATTAAATTGTGCATTAGGAGCAGAACAACTTCGACCTTATATTGAAGAGCTTTCCAAAAAATCTCCTTTCTATGTATCAGTACATCCCAATGCGGGATTGCCTAATCAATTTGGTGAATACGAGCAGAGTCCTGAACAAATGGGAAAACATATTCATGATTTTTTAGATCATAATTTCGCTAATATTGTTGGTGGTTGTTGCGGAACTACGCCTAATCACATCCGTGAGATGGCACAATTTGCAGAAAAAGCAACCGTTCGGGCTATTCCAAATCGTGAAACCGAAACGCGCTTAAGCGGACTTGAGCCTTTACAAATAACAAAAACCGTAAACTTTGTAAATATTGGTGAGCGAACCAATGTGAGTGGTTCTCGGAAATTTGCCCGATTAATTCGTGAAAAAAAATATGAAGAAGCTTTGAGTGTAGCTCGTCATCAAGTGGAAGGTGGTGCTCAAATATTGGATGTGTGCATGGATGATGCTATGCTTGAAGCCGAAAAAGAAATGACTATTTTCTTAAATCAATTGGCGTCAGAACCGGATATTGCACGCATTCCCATTATGATCGACAGCTCCAAATGGAGTGTTATCGAAGCCGGATTAAAATGTGTTCAAGGAAAAGCCATTGTAAACTCCATCAGCTTAAAAGAGGGTGAAGAAGTCTTTTTAGATCATGCAAAAAAAATAAAACGCTTTGGCGCTGCTGCTATCGTTATGGCTTTCGATGAAGGTGGACAAGCAGCTGATTATGAGTCAAAAATAGCAATTTGTGAACGCGCCTATCGTTTATTAGTTGACAAAGCCAATTTTGCACCTGAAGATATTATTTTCGATCCTAATATCCTGACCATTGGAACAGGAATTATAGAGCATAATAATTATGCGGTCGATTTTATAAAAAGCACACAATGGATTAAAGAAAACCTTCCGCATGCCAAAGTGAGCGGAGGTGTTAGTAATCTTAGCTTTGCTTTTCAGGGAAATAATATTGTGCGCGAAGCCATGCATTCGGTGTTTCTTTACCATGCTATAAAAGCTGGTCTGGATATGGCTATCGTTAATCCTGCCATGTTGCAGATTTACGATGAAATCCCCAAAGAACTTTTGGTTTTAGTCGAAGATCTGATTTTAAATCGACGAAAAGATGCTACAGAACGAATACTAATCTATGCTCAAAATAGCATCGGCGATAAGAAAATAATAAGCCACGAACAAATTTTAGAGTGGCGGAATGAAAGCGTAGAAAAACGCTTGGCGCATGCTTTAGTAAAAGGCATTACCGAATTTATTGAAGAGGACTTAAAAGAAGCTCAGAAAAAATTTGAGTTTGCTTTGCATATCATCGAAGGACCTTTGATGGATGGAATGAATATAGTAGGTGATTTGTTTGGCGAAGGAAAAATGTTTTTACCTCAGGTAGTTAAAAGTGCCCGAGTCATGAAAAAAGCGGTCGCCTATCTTCTTCCTTTTATCGAATCTGAAAATGCCGGTGAAAAAGTAAGTGCCGGAAAAGTTCTCTTGGCAACGGTAAAAGGCGATGTTCATGATATTGGAAAGAATATTGTGGGCGTAATTCTAAGTTGTAATAATTTTGAAGTCATCGATTTGGGAGTGATGGTCCCAACGGCTAAAATTATTCAAACAGCCATTGACGAAAAAGTAGATATCATTGGTTTAAGTGGTTTGATTACACCTTCGCTCGAAGAAATGGTTTATGTAGCTTCCGAAATGCAACGCCAAGAACTTAATATTCCTATCTTAATTGGAGGCGCAACCACTTCCGAAATTCATACCGCTGTAAAAATTGCACCTGCTTATCAAAATGCAGTTATTCATGTGCGAGATGCGTCCAGAAGTGTGCAGATAAC
>JAGGUP010000061.1 GCA_021158405.1 Bacteroidales bacterium | reverse complement strand
GCGATTGGATGGTGAGTCATGATCAGCTAATAAAATATATGGAAGTCATTGCAGCCTCTAGCGATAGAGCTGTATTGGTTGAATATGCTCGTTCTTACGAGAATCGACCATTGGTACATTTAATTTTCTCTTCGCCTGAGAATTTAGCCCGATTAGATGAAATAAAAGCAGAGCATCAAAAGCTTAGCGATCCTTCAATTTCTGGAGAGATAAATACAGAAAATATGCCTTTGGTAGTCGTGTTAGGTTATTCTATTCATGGGAACGAAGCCAGCGGAGTTAACGCGTCTTTATTAACCGCTTATTATTTGGCCGCAGGTCATGGTTCCGAGATAAAAAAGTTATTGGAGAATACTATAATAATTGTTGATCCAGCACTAAATCCTGATGGCGTCAATCGTTTTGCCAATTGGGTGAATACACATAAAAGTTATGCCAATTTAACAGATCCTAATTCACAAGTCTTTAATGAGGTGTATCCTGGCGGCAGAACCAACCATTATTGGTTTGATTTGAATCGCGATTATTTATTGTTGACTAATCCGGAAAGTCGGGGGCGTGTAGCGTTTTTACAAGACTGGAAACCCAATATTGTTACCGATCATCATGAAATGGGATCGAATTCTACTTTCTTCTTTCAACCGGGAGTTCCAACAAGAAACAACCCTTTAACTCCCATCAGAAATTACGAATTAACAAAAGCCATCGCCTATTATCATGCGAAACATCTCGATCAAATAGGATCTCTTTATTTTAGCGAAGAGCAGTTTGACGATTATTATTTTGGTAAAGGATCTTCTTATCCTGACATTACTTCGGGCATTGGAATATTGTTTGAACAAGCAAGCTCAAGAGGATTTATTCGCGATACTAAAAATGGAATACTCACATTTCCTTTTACCATTCGCAATCAATTTACAGCTACATTATCTACATTAGAAGCTGCTATAAATCTTCGTAAGCCCCTACTCGATTATCAAAAAGAGTTTTACACTTCCGAATTTGATCAAGCGAAAAAAGATCCAATTGCAGGCTGGGTTTTCGGCGATAAAATCGACTTAGGAAAAACCTACGAATTCTTAAACATCCTTAGTATTCATCAAATAAAATTTGAACAATTAACAGCTAATTATACAATCGAAGGTCAGACTTTTGAAAAAGGAAGCAGTTATTTTATCCCTTCCTCTCAAAAAAATTACCGTTTATTAAAATCGATGTTCGAAAAAAGCAATTCCTTTGAAGACAAAACTTTTTATGATGTTTCTACTTGGAATTTCTTCTACTCCTATAATATGCCCAATGCTAAAATCATTCGAAATAAAAAGATGAAACTTCCTATTAGTGAAGAAGTAATAAATATTACACGCAAAGAAGGACATCTTTTAGGTGGTGAAAATGCCGTTGGATTTGCCTTTCATTGGGATGATTATTATGCACCTAAATTATTAGCTGCAATCCAGGCAAAAGGTTTAAGAACAAAAGTGGCTACTAATCAATTTACCTATACAGATAGCATTTTGAATGAACAATTCAGTTATGGAAGTATTTTTATTCCTGCCGAAAGTCAATCATTAAATACAAGTGATTTACGTCATTTTCTGAGTCGTTTAGCTAAGGAAAACGGAATCGATATTTACAGTTTGACTACCGGATTAACACCTTCAGGTATTGATTTGGGAAGTAATAGTTTAATCAATTTAGAACAACCAAAAGTCCTGATGTTTGTAGATGGCAGAGCAAGCAGCAGGGATGCCGGTGAAGTTTGGCATTTATTTGATCAGCGCTACAATATGCCCATTACTCTGGTTGAACAAGATAAAGCAGGTAGAGTTGATTTAGCAAAATATACTACCATTGTTCTCCCTGGAGGTTCTTTCGATGCGCTTGGGAAAGCGGGCATTGAAAAACTACAACAATGGCTTAAAAATGGCGGAAATCTAATTACTTACAAAAGTGCAGCTCATTGGGCGGCTAAAAATTTAAAGCTGGATATTCAATTCAAAGATGGTGTAGAACTTGAAATTGAAGGTATTCCAAGCTATGCAAACCGCAGAGCCGATGCAAATGTTCAGCAAATTAGCGGTGCTATTTTTGAGGTTAGATTCGATCCATCTCATCCTCTTGCTTACGGTTTAAACGGAAATACTTTACCTGTATTTAAATCAGGGACAAGTGTAGCCAAATTGCCAGAAAATAAGTATAATGCTCCTTTCCGTTACACTTCTTCGCCCTTAAAAAGTGGTTACAGTTCTATAGAAAATGTAGAGCGAATCAAGAATGCGCCATTCATTATTAATAATCGTGTTGGAAGAGGAAATGTAATCTCCATTTTAGACAATACTAATTTCAGAGGTTTTTGGTATGGCTCCAATAAGGTTTTTGCAAATGCTGTATTTTTCGGACAGATCTTATAGGCTAATATAAAGATTTAACAATCGCTATCGAAATAGATGAGATTGTTTATGTGTGTCAGTGTCTTTGTGTGATTTAATATCTCGCAAAGACGCTGAGTCGCAAAGGTTTATTTATATTAATTTACTTTTATTCTTTTCTTTTATAAGTCTAAGGTAATTTTACCAGTAAAAACGCACCTAAATAATTAACAAGCACTTTTTCTTGGCGTCTCCGCGCCTTTGCGTGATATTAACGAAAAATCTATCCCTAAAAAAAATTCCATTTTAAAAAAGATAAATATTCGTTTTCTCAAATAAATGGATTAAAATTGCAAATCAAAAAAAAGCCATTTTAGCTCAGTTGGTAGAGCAGCTCACTCGTAATGAGCAGGTCGTGGGTTCGAGTCCCATGAATGGCTCTACTTTATAGCAATCCCTTAGACCTCTTTTGTCAATTTCTGCTTTTTTTAGCTGCAAATTATGGGTGTAGAATCACAGCTATGGAAATCTTCAACAACTTTTCTTTACTGTCATCTCGGGATTGACGAGAGCTATGATTGTCTATTCTTGATTCCATTGAAACAAAGATATTAAGTTAGCATAACTGTTGATTTATTAACTCTATTAGAGTGATTCAATTAATTCAAATCCGTATAAAAACCATTATTCTGCTATTGAATCGATTTTAACAAAGGCTTTTCTTTCCAAACCTTTTGCAAATCTTTTTGACTTGGAAACAGCGGAACTATTCGAAAACGATAATGATAGGGCTTAGAAAATAGCGTATATTCCTTATGGGCTCTCGCTCCCCAGCTATTATCTCCGGCTACTCCGGTTTGACCATAATCAATATCGAGGGTGATAAAAGGTTTCTTATGAATATCAATACTGTGTTTATTTTTGCTTTTATCAGACTGATCAAAATCTTCTAACGAATAGTTTTGTGCACTAAATTCGAGTACAGGTTCTCCTGCAACCAATATTCCATAACCTTGATTATCGCGTAAAGCAAACCAACGCACATCTGTATGATTGCTATTTTCCTGAGGACGAATATAATTCTCTAACTGCTCATCAACTGATGATGAATAAACACCAATTTTCGCACCACTTTTTCGATCCCAATAAGATTCATAAGGGCCACGACCATACCAATCCAAAGACTGATATATAGAATTCAACTCCAAACTTAATCCAAGCTTTGGTAAGTCTGGCAAATCAATGTGTTGCGGAACGAAAGTATTATCAACATTGAGCTCACCATTTGCAGCGATCGTATACACAATTTGCCATTTAGCCGCGTTATTTCCGATTGTATGTTCTGTTATAATTTGTATTTCTTTGTCATTGATTTTTTTCACTTTAAAATCATTTAACTCGATTTGTTTTCTCGCTTTTTTCCATAAATCAGCTCTTTGCGGAAATCGATTTCCAAAATCATTATCCGTCATACCACGCCAAAAATTAAAAGAAAAACCTTTATCAGAAGCCAGGATATTTCGACCATACCAAATCCATTTTTTTAGTTTCCCCGATATCTTGGAAAATTGCAAATTAAAATGATCTCCAAAAATAGTAACAAGTTCCTTGTTTTCTATAATCATAAGCTCTCCAAAACGATCCAAATTGCTAAACGAAAATCCTCTCATAGAAGGCACATCAAACTGTGCCCAAGCAACTTCGTGACCCTCGGGTATGAGCTCGGTTTCCAACTTTGTTTTTGCTGAAATTGTAAAAACATAATCAACATCCTGAGAAAAGAGCTCACTTTGCATCGGCAGCGAAATGGCCACATTTTGACCCGGCTTAAGATTGATTTCCGGCAACATTCCTACTCCAATTTTTTTTCCGTCTTTCAACATTTTCCACTCAAAATCAAAGGCAGAAAGATTTGTAAAATTGTAATTATTTTGAATATTCAAGAATGTATTATTTAATTCAAAATCAATAGACTGATAGACTTTCTTTACTTCCCAAAGAGCCGGATGGATTTTCCTATCAGGAAACACTAAACCATTGATGCAGAAATTATTATCACTTGGAATAGTGTCGCCACCAAAATCTCCACCATAAGCAAAATAGCTTTGTCCATTTTTAGTTTTTTGTTCCAATCCTTGATCTACCCAGTCCCAAATAAAACCGCCTTGTAAATGAGGTTCCGTCTTTATTAGATCCCAATATTCTTTTAAATTTCCAACTGAATTTCCCATGGCATGCGCATATTCACACATAATTAAAGGCCGATCCTTTGCACGCTCTGCATAATTTTTCAAATGCTCAATTGAAGGATACATTGGACAAACAATATCAGTAGCAGCATTCTCACCGGCTCTTTCATAATGTGTGGGACGATTGGGATCAAGACGATGCATCATTTCAGAAGCTGCAATAAAATTCACCCCAAAACCGGCTTCATTTCCCATACTCCAAATAATAACAGAAGGATGATTTTTATCGCGCTCCATCATTCTTTGTATTCGATCTAAATGCGCATCTTTCCAACTTGGATTATTTCCTAAAGTTCGCTCAGGCTGATAACCCATACCATGACTTTCAATATTCGCTTCATCAATCAAATAAATACCGTATTTATCGCAAAGCTGATACCAATAAGGATCATTGGGATAATGTGATGTTCGTACCGCATTGATATTGAATTGTTTCATCAAGCGTATATCTTGAAGCATAGATTCTCGAGAAATGACATGACCTGTTTTTGGATCATGTTCATGTCTGTTTACTCCTTTTAACAGAATGGCTTTTCCATTGATAAGCAACTGCCCTCCTTCCATTTTGATTTCTCTAAAACCTACTGCAATATTTGTGCTTTCTAAAACAGTTCCTTTATTATCTAATAAACTTATTACCAATTGATAAAGATTAGGATGCTCAGCAGACCATAAATCAGGATAAGACATTTGCAATTGACCTTTAAATTGATTGGAATTATTAGTCGAATTTAGTAGGCTCTTTTTTAATTGCTCCTGATTTTTAAACAAACGCACTTCGACTTGAAAATCCTTTATTTGATCAAGTTTATCACTTTGTAGTTCAACGTCAATCGCTAAAGAAGCACTTTTAAAATCCGCACTTAAAAAAGGTTCTGCTTTTATATCGCGAATAAATATTTTGGGTCGGGATTGCAAATACACCTCACGTTCAATACCACTAATTCTCCAAAAATCCTGACATTCAAGGTAAGAACCATCACTCCATCGGTAGACTTCCAAAGCAATCAGATTTTTTCCTTTTCTTAAATATGAGGTGATATTAAATTCGGCAGGCAATTTACTATCCTGACTATAACCCACTTTCTCCCCATTCACCCAAAGGTAAAAAGCGGATTTTACAGCACCAAAAATTATAAAGACTTCATTATTTTGCCATTCTTTAGGCAATTCGATAATTTTACGATAAGACCCAACCGGATTCCAATCGTGTCGAACAAAAGGCGGAGTTGGATTCTCGGTCCATTCGTAAGGATGATTGACGTAAATGGGAATTCCATAACCTTCCATCTCCCAATTAGAAGGCACTGGAATTTCATCCCAATTTGCATCATTAAAATCGTTTTGATAAAAATATTCAGATCTTTTTTCAGGGTTTTTAGACCACTGAAATTTCCACATACCATTCAATGATAAATAATTAGACGATTTTTCAGGTTTTATATTTAAAGCATCGTTTCGGTTAGGAAAAGAATAAAAAGTAGCATGAGCTTTTTCTTTATTAATACCGAAAACTTGTTCATTTTCCCAATCAGGACGCTCTTGTTTTTGAGCACTTAGCTTTCCAAATTGTAAAATTAGAAGAACAGGCAAAAATAATCTGAAATAAGTCATAGGTTTAATTCTAGATAAAAGAAATAAGTTAAAAAAAGTTCATTACAAATTTAAAGGAAAAGTAAGCGGGAAAAATTTATTTGCAATTTAATCTGGTTTGCTCGTCTATCGGTGGAGGATTAGGCAGATAGAGATTTAGCGTTTTTCAATATAACTATTCGCATTCAAAACCATCTGCGCCGCTTTAACCCCCGCTCCATCCTCAAAAACATAACCGCCTTTTTTCAATGATACTTCAATAGCACTAATTGTAGCTAAAGTATCAGCTCGATTAATGGAGCCCATATGCCCAATTCGAAAATAATCACCTTTAATTTCAGGCAATAAACCACCGGCCAAAATTACGCCTTCGTTATTTACCTGAGCGAGTAACTGTCCGCCTGTTATTCCTTTCGGATAATAAGGAGCCGAAAGTGTGGCCGCTGAAACGGCTTCATTTATTGGAATACTTTTTAATCCCATTGCCTTTAATGCTTCGCGGAAAGCTTTTGCCATCAATTGGTGACGAGCGAAACGAGCATCCATTCCTTCAGCCAAAATAATTTCCAGACTCTTTTCCAAAGCCATTACCAAATTCACTGCCGGAGTTCCAAAATAAGAAGGATTTCCAGCTTCGTAGGCTTGCATAATGGGTAACCAGTTTGCCCAATCTGAATAATAATTCGCAACCGGAGTTTTGCGCTTTTTCCAAACATTCATCGCTTTTTCGGAAACCACCATAAGAGCCAATCCGGGAGGAACGCCAATGGCTTTTTGCGAAGCCGTTAAAACAACATCTATCCCCCACTCTTCTTGTCGGATTTCTTCTCCAGCCACAGAACAAACACCATCCAATACACTTAAAACATTGTATTTTTGAGCAAGAGCACCAATAGATTTTGGATCAACCATAACAGCTGTTGACGTATCCACATGGGTGAATGTCAATAATTTATAAGCCCCCTTTTTCAATTCATCTTCAATCATATCCAATGGAACCACATCTCCAAGTTCTGCTTGTAGAAAAGTTACTTCGGCACCATAACGAAGTAACAAATCTGCATAACGAAGACCAAAATAACCTGTGGAAATAACTAAAACTTTATCGCCGCGTTCAATTAAATTAGAACCCGCCATATCCATAGCCAAGGTGCCTGTTCCTGCCATAATAAATGGCTGTCCACTTGGCGCAAACCAAACTTCTTTCATCATTCGGAGCGCATTACCAAAACTTTGAATAAAATTTGGTGCAACATGACTGGTAGTTGGTTTTCCCAATGCACTCAGCACTTCCGGTTCGAACTCTATTGGTCCGGGGATCATTAATAATTTTCTCGACTTCATAATTCTGGCTTTAAATGTTTGTGATCTGGTTTTGCTCTAAAAGACTTAAAAGTTTTGTTTTTATATTTTCACTAATGGCTTGAACAGGCTTGCGAGCATTTCCACCAAAAAGTCCAATACTATCCATAGCCGTTTTTAAAGCAGGAACTCCCCAACGAGCAGTTATGGCAGTATTTACGGGAATCATTGCTGCTTGCAATTTCCGGGCTTTATTTAAATCATTCTTCTGAAAATGCTTTTGAATATCAATGCATTGCTGTGGAGCAATATTGGCCAAAGCTAAAATACCACCCACAGCACCCACGGTAAATGCCGACAATAAAAATCCGGCAGAACCAGCTAGCACCTGAAAATCAGGTTTCGCCCGACCAATAATATCGGCTATTTTTGTAATATTTCCGCCCGAGTCTTTTAAACCAATAATATTGCGGTGATCGGCAATAGCTAAAATTTGATCGGCAGTCATATCCAATCCTGAATTCGCAGGCATATTGTAGATAATTACCGGTATTGGACAAGCATCTGCAACATCGTGATAATGTGCGACTAAAACATCTGTTGTCATTAAACCTTTATAATAAAATGGATTCAGAACTAAAACGGCATCAGCTCCGGCATCGACAGCGGCTTTGCTCAAGCGTATGGTTTCGCGCGTAGTTTGACCACCGGTTCCTGCTATCATTAACTTATCTTCAGGAATTACTTTTCTACATTCCTGATACACCCTAATCTTTTCTTCTTCCGTTAAATGAACCAATTCTCCATTAGAACCTAACACTAAAAATCCTGCTAAATCATATTTGCTCAAAGCCTGAATATTGGCTTGCATTTTATCTAATGCCAGATTTTCTTGATCATCAAAAGCCGTTGGTAATGGTGGAAATATTCCTTTTAAATCTATTTTCATCCTCTTTTCTTTTTAAAACTAACCGTTTTTTTAAACGCAATGTTCGCATCCGTCAACTGACGGATAGCAAAGGACGCAATATTAATTAGTATCCATCTTAATTGCGTTGCGTTCTCAGCGCTATTCCTTAACGTTCCTTGCGGTAAAATCTATAAATTACTTTGTTTTAATATCCTTTTTCAGGAGAAACTTTATGCAAAAGTTGTTCTCCTTTTTTCATTCGCCAATAATTCTCAATAATTTGTGGAGCTACTGTTTTTGGGTTTGTTAAACTCGCTACATGCGGTGTTATATCTATCTTTTTGTGT
>JAGGUP010000132.1 GCA_021158405.1 Bacteroidales bacterium | reverse complement strand
TGATAATTTGTATATACAAGATTATTCGGTTTGGAAAAACGAATACTCCAATTGCTTTCCGCTATTAAATGCAATTGATTTACAGACGAATAAAATCCAACCTGAACAAATTGCTTTTGTTCGATTGACAGATGAAGAGCTTGAATCTCAAAACATTCAGGAAACGCTTAAAAAAATTCCTTTAGCCGTTTTGGTTTTAACTGCTATTTCTGAAAATCCAATTTCCGAATGGAGAGAAGCTTTTTATGTTTTACATAAAGAGCAGATAAATATACCGGTTATATTGTATCGGAAATTTGATTTAGATCAAATGGAAACGCTCTTATTAGCGGCAACCAAAGATTATTCGGCTCTTTTGATTGATGGTTTTGGAGATGGAATTTGGTTAGAAGATAATGGTGCAATTCCTCTTTTTAATATAAGACAAATCTCTTTTGGAATATTGCAAAGTTGTCGATTAAGACTGACTCAAACGGATTATATTGTCTGTCCTTCTTGTGGTCGTACTTTGTTTAATATTGAGGAGCGATTGGAGGAAATCCGCGCGAAAACTAAGCACTTAAAACACTTAAAAATAGCGGTAATGGGATGTGTTGTAAATGGTTTAGGAGAGATGGCGGATGCTGATTATGGATATGTGGGAAGCGGAATAGGAAAAGTGAATTTATACAAAGGCAAAGAGTTGAAGCAAAAAAATTTACCCGAAAAAACGGCTTCGGATTCATTAATAGCTTTAATAAAGACGGAAGGTGATTGGAAAAATTTGTAATTGGGAACTTTCCCAAACCTTCAAGTTAGTCATCTTGAACGTAGTGAAAGATCTTTTTATAATATTAACAATTAATACTTTAAGATTTCTCATTGCAATTGAAATGACCCAAATATTTTGTTTTGACAAGGTCTCAACAACTTCAATCTAAGGCATTAAAAAAGCCCTTCATTTCTGAAAGGCTCTAAATTATTGATTGATTTGTAAAGTATTATTGTTTAATAATCTTCTGTGTAACAACGTTTTTACCATCCATTATCTGAACAAAATAAATCCCTTGTTTCAAAGAACGTAAATCGATTTTAGTTTTGGAATCACTCGACAAAGTTTTAAAAACACTTTTCCCCATCACGTTGAAGACTTCAATTTGTGTATTTTTATTAAAGGCATCACCTAATTGAACAAAGAATTTTCCGTTGTTTGGATTTGGATAAATTCTTATTTTTTTCGGAATAATATTGTCAATTGAGGTAGATGGATCTTTTTGAACCAAGGCAAGATTATCTATTGCAATATCCTCATCACCAGAGTCAAGATTGAATATTACTTTGATATCTAAAGTGGATCCTGTAACAATTAGAGGAGCTGTAATTTTTGTAAATTCGGGTGTCAATATGTTCGCTCCATCGCCAATGCCATCGAAATTTGCATCAATCGAAGCTTGGCTATTGTATTGAGATCCATCGTTAAAAACCCATAATAAATTTTTAAATACTCCTGAATTGTCTACATCGTATTGAAATTTAACATAATCCTTGTCATCCCAATCGAAATTACCATCATCAGCAATGTCCTCGGCTAAATAAACAGTAAAAGCACTCAGTGTTCTTCCAGCTATATCAATATCATTTATATTCAGTTCTTGAGGTATTGTTACTCCACCTCCATCCATATCCTGAGCACCAAAGAAATAAGAACCCAATTTATTGCTGTACACTATATTTGCAGCAAGATTGCTACCATTTGTGCGTGTAAAATAATCACCACTACCATCAGAAAATTCCGGAACAGAAGTTGTGTAAGCTCCAGCGTTTTCAAAATCCAAGACCCAAAAAGGAGGATTTGTTTCAGCTACCATTGTTGTAAAAATTAGTTCAATCGGAGCTGAAGCATTATTATTGATATCCTCAACGGAAACTAGTTTTGCATAATAGGATTGATTATTTGTCAAATCGACATTTGGGATCAAGGTAATTACTTTTTTATCAAGGTCTATAGTTGCTGTAAAAGCGACATCGGCACCACTTTCATCCGTTTCCTTAAAAATAAGTAAAGCTGTAACATTTGCAGTGGTAATCTCTGAATCATCTATATTGCGAATAGTTTCATCAGAACTAAAGGTAATGGTGCTGCTTATTGCAATATTGCTGCTACCATTCATAGGCGAAGAATTAATAGTCGGGGCTGTTTCATCTTCTGCAGTAGTAAAAGTTATATTGGAGCTGACAGTTGCATTATTGTTTGCATCTTCCACCGCTTCAATTGAAGCATAATAGAGTTGATTTGCTTTTAAATTGGCATCTGGAGTTGCGGTAATTATTTTTTTATTCGCATCAATAGTAGCTGTAAAAGCAAGATCAATACCGTCAACATCGGTTTCTTTTAGTATCAATAGATTGGCAACGTTATCATTTGTAATTTCAGAATCATCAAGATTGCGGATGGCTTCGTCGAAAGTAACTGTAATATTGGTAAAGATATTTACACCTGTGTCTCCGTTTTCAGGAGAAGATATAAATATTGGCGCTGTTAGGTCTTCGTCAATTGTGGTAAAGCTGATTTCCTTTTTAGCAATAGCGTTATCGTTATTGTCTTCAACGGCATCCAAAGAGGCATAATATTGCTGACTATATTTTAAATCCGAATTAGGGGTTAAAGTAATTACTTTTTTATCCGCATCAATGGTGACAGTATAAGCAACATCTATTCCATTGGCGTCTTTTTCTTTAAAAGTAAGGAGGCTCGCTACATTTGAATTTGTAATCTCTGTATCGTCAACATTCCGAATACCATCGGCAAAAACAAACGAAACTGTTGCGTTTATTGCAACATTTGTGGCTCCATCTAATGGGGAAGTGCTGGAAGAGGATGAAGTCCAGACAGCGCCTATAGTGTTACCCCAGATATATTCTACCAATTCAGGATGATCGATATAGGGATTCCGATTGCCTTGGAATTGAGTGTAAATTATGTCGTTTCTATTGCGTTCCCAACCATCTACGGGATCTTCACGGTTCCACTCAATAAGTGTAGATAAACGACCATGATAAGGACTTGTATCGGTATTAGAAGGAAGTGATTCGGTTAATTCCAAATCGGGTTCGTCATTTTCTCCTTCATAGCGTGTGGCCATATAAAATATCATACGGGCCACATCGCCTTTAACCGCATCGCGTGGTTCAAAAGTATATTCGATTGCATCGATATAGGATCCTGTAAATAAACCGTTATCCCATACTTCTTCACAAGTTTGACAATTGTCAAAAGAGCGATTACCGCGTGTGCTATTTACGCTAATATCTTCGGGACGAAGATGATGAGCATCTGTTCCGGGTCCATTTGCGGTTCCGAAATCGCCACGCGATTTAGCCCAAACATGCTCTCGACTCCATTGGCCAATCGTATATTCTTCACCTTCAGTTCCAGCAAGGTTAGATTGACCAGAATAAAGAAAAATAACATTTTCAGAATTATCAGGATCTCTATCAGTTTCTTTTAAAATATCCCAGACATCAGTAGAGCTCGAGGTATAAGGAAATTCTGTATGCCCTTTAATAATATTGTAAAGTGCTGTTTTTAATGCTTCTTCTTTTAAACCTTCGGCATTTTGGTAATAATCGCCATAAGATTGCCCAAATAAAATATTTGCCCAGAGTACAAGTAAAACCCCAATTAATTTCCGCATTTTCAAATCTATTTTAAGGGGGCAAATGTAGTCTTTTTTATGTTTTAATTTGATTTGGAAAAATTGTCAATAATTCCTATAAGTTAATAATTGGGTGTTTTCGTTATATAATGCACCAACAGATTTCGCGTATTAAATAATTAAAAAATCAATAATTGCTAAAAGACTTAGGACGATGTTTTTTTTTGTTTTATCACCATGACCGTATTCAAACATAAGTTAAGCAGACTACAATTATTCTTCGTTTAGGCGAATAAAAAAGCTAAATACTTCCTAATCAATTAAAAATGATATATCTTTGAATCCTATGAAATTTTTGGACACTTAATAATTCAAAAGCATAACCACAGCTCCAAAAAATTTAAGAGCAATTTATTGAAAGAATATTAATTAGGCAAACGCATGGAATCTACTGACCGTATTCAAGAATTGGAACAAAAGTTGCGTCTTTTGGAATCTCAAAACCAAGTTTTGAAAAGCCAAATTGCAAATCAAAATTTTGTAGAAATCCCACTATTTCAGAGCATATTTCTAAATATTCAGAATGCTTGCATTATTTACAGCGCTATTGATAATGGTACTGATTTTAATATTATACATGTAAACCCAGCCCTTGAACGTCTCGAAAATGTTCATAAAACTGACATTCTTGGAAAAAAAGTTTCTGAAGCTTTTCCAGAAGCAAATAAAGGCATTTTAGAGATATTTAGTCGAGTATTTAGAAGTGGAATTTATGAAACGTATGTTTTTAAATATCAGCTTTCTGATAAAAGTATCGTCTATCGAAGTAATAACATTTTTAAATTGGCAAGTGGGGAAATTGTTGCCATTTATGAAGACATTACGCCTCTGAAAGTAAAAGAAGATCAACTTAAACAAAGCGAAGCGCGTTTTCGTGCTTTTTTCGAGAATAACACCGCCGCTATGTTGCAAATTGATCCGATAACCAAAAATATTATAAATGCAAATGAAGCAGCATCAAGATTTTATGGCTATAATCACGAGGAGTTTAAAAAGCTAAAAGCCTACGATATAAATATCTTAGCTCCTGATGAAATAGATCAAAAGATGATTCAGGTAATGACTTCATCTTCACAAACTTTTATTTTTCAACATCGCTTAGCTAACGGAGAAAGTCGTGAAGTGGAAGTTTATGTATCGCCAATTACAACTGAAACCGAAAAGCAATTGTTTTTGACCATTTATGATGTTAGTGAGCGAGAAGCCAACAAACGACATTTAGAAGAAAGTAAAGCTCAATTAGCAAGAATCAATAAAACGCTTGAAGAAAAAGTTAATACAGAACTCCGAAGGAGTCGTGAAAAAGATCATTTACTAATTCAGCAATCGCGTCATGCGGTTTTGGGTGAAATGATTGGAAATATTGCACATCAATGGAGGCAACCTTTGAATGAAGTTGCAATTTTAATAAACGATTTAGAAGATGCATTTACTTTTGGTGTTTTGAATAAAGCGTATTTCGAAAAAACGATGAAAACAGTATATCGACGCCTAAAATTTATGTCGAATACAATAGACGATTTTAGTAAAATGTATACTGATGATTTTAAAAAAGAAACGTTTAGTCCAAAATCCCAGATTGAAAAACTAATCCAGTTTGCCACAGGGTCTTCGCAAAAGAACAAGATTCAAATTCGATTTATGTTTGATGAAGATTTTGAAGTGCTTGGGTATCCTAATATGCTTTCACACGTTCTGTTTAATATGTTGAACAATTCGAGAGATATTTTTGTAGAACGTAAAATAGAAAAGCCGGAAATATGGATAAAGCTTGAAAAAAGAGAAACCGATTATTGCATTACTTTGCTTGATAATGGAAAAGGAATTGATGGCGAAATAATAGATAAAATATTTGATCCCTATTTTACTACAAAGAACACCAAAAAGGGGAGTGGTTTAGGCCTTTATATGGCGAAATCGATGATTGAAAAACAAATGGATGGGCAGATTGAAATTCAAAACCAAAGAGAAGGTGCCGAATTTAAAATCACTTTACATTTAAAAAGCGCATAAAATGAAGGAAGATCAAATAGGTATTTTAATAGTTGAAGATGAAACGACTGTACTAGAATCGCTCAACAATATTATTAGTCGGCGTTATTCAAATGTTTACACGGCAAAAAATGCACAAAATGCACTTGCCATTTTTACAGAGGAAAAAATAGACTTAGTCATCACAGATATTAAAATGTCCGGAATGGATGGAATTACAATGCTCCATAAAATGAGTGGAATCAAACCAAATATTCGTCGAATTGTGATGTCAGCTTATTCCGAATCTGAATATTTTTTGCAAGCCATTAATATTGGTGTTGACGGATATATTGTAAAACCTTTTTTAAAGGAAAAATTATTGGAGGCGATAAAAAAATCAGCTCAAAATATTCTAAATGAAAAAATGGTCAAATTAAGTAATAAGCAATTGGCTGATTCAGAGAAGGAAATGCGTGAATCAAATGAAACAAAAGATAAATTTTTCTCCATTATTGGGCATGATGTAAAAACCCCTGCATCTATAATTGCTTCTTATTCCAATCTTTTGCTGGAAGAATATGAGGAAATGGACAAAGAGGAAATTTTAGAAATTTTAAAAATTATTCAAAAATCATCTCTTCGTACCATCGAATTACTCAAAAATTTATTAGAATGGGCAAAGGTTCAAACGGGGTCTATTTCTTTTCATCCAGAGTCGGTTAATATTTGCGATACGATTAGCGAAGAAATTGATTTTGCTTCCAATTTATGGGGGAAAAAAAATATTTCAATTCTTTACACACCCAAAGGCAATAATTTTATGTATGCCGATAAGAATATGGTTCGAACGGTTTTTCGTAATTTGTTTTCCAATGCTATTAAATTTACTCCCGAAAAGGGAAGTATTCAATTAAATATTGAAAAAAGTTTTGTAGATAAAAACTTTATTAAAGTTAGTATACAAGATACCGGTATAGGAATTTCAGAAAAAATGTTGCCTAATCTGTTTAGTATTAAAGAAAATTATTCTTCTGAAGGAACAAGTGGCGAAAAGGGAACCGGAATGGGCTTGTTGTTTTGCAAAGAATTTGTTGATATTCAGGGTGGAAAAATTCAAGCAGAAAGCACTTTAGGTAAAGGATCTACTTTTAGTTTTTGTTTGCCTGTTGTAAAAGTTCAGAAAACGGAAGCTTAATCTTTTTAGTAAGAAATTAAGCTCAAAAGCCATTTTTTGGCTAAAGAATAAATGTGCCTTTGAATAGGCAATTATCCCTATTTTTACCCCATGATTGTAGTAACAGGAGGAACAGGATTTGTAGGTGCTCATTTGCTGTATGATTTATGCCAAAATCATTCACATATTCGAGCCATTAAACGTCAAGATTCAGATATTGAACAAGTAAAAAAAACTTTTGCTTATTATTCTGAAGATGCTGAAACTCTATTTCAAAAGATTGAATGGATAGATTCGGATGTTTCCGATTATTTATCGCTGGAAAAAGCTTTCGAAGGCGCAAATCAAATATATCATGCAGCGGCAATTGTTTCTTTTCGAGAAAATGATCGCCAAAAAATGATGGAAATTAATGTGCAAGGAACAGCAAATGTCGTAAATGCAGCCTTGTATAGAAAAGTGAAAAAACTTTGTTATGTTAGTTCTATTGCTGCGCTTGGTCGTGGTGAATCCAATCAATTAGTTACTGAAGAAACACCTTGGAAAGATTCTGATAAAAGTTCACCATATTCTATAAGTAAATACAAAGCGGAGTTAGAAGTTTGGCGAGGTATTGAAGAAGGTTTGTCTGCGGTGATTGTTAATCCAAGTATTATTTTAGGTCCTGCAAAATGGAATAACGGAAGTGCTTTATTATTCTCGACTATTTGGAAAGGAATTAAATTTTACACTGCCGGTGTAAATGGATTTGTTTATGTGCGCGATGTTAGCCGAGCCATGATCGAACTTATGGAAAGTGATATTTCGGCCCAACGCTTTACTTTGAATGCTGAAAATGTAAATTATCAAACATTGTTTAATTTGATGGCTCAAGAATTAGGCAAACCAAAACCAACTATTGCAGTAAAATCCTGGATGATTGAACTCAGTTGGCGGCTACTCAAATTTGTGTCGGTTTTTACGGGAAAAGATCCTTTAATTACCAAAGCAACTGCCCGTTCTTCTGTGCAAATTAGTCGCTATAGCAATCAGAAAGTTAAAGAAACAATTGGTTTTGAATTTACTTCTTTAGAAGAGATGATAGGACTAACTTCCAAGCAATTTTTAAAGGAACGTTCATAAAAACTAACGTATTTAAGGAATAGTTTTGCACCATTCAAATACTTGCTTTAGAATAAATTACACAGAGTTAAAAATATACGACCAAGACAAATCATTAATAAATAAAAAATAAGAAAGATGAAACCAGAAACACTTGAAAGAAAAGATATAAACCCTGAATATAAATGGAATTTTGAACATATTTATCCAAATTGGGAAGCCTGGCAAAAGGATTTCGAAAGGCTTAAAAAAGAAGTAGATAAATTAAAAGTCCTACATGGAACGTTAGGCAAAAGTGCAGAAAATCTTTTAACAGCGTTTTTAAAAAAAGAAGAAGTTGATAAGCTTTCGCATAAGGTTTATGCCTATCCTGCATTACAAAAAAGTACAGATAATCGAGAAAATAGTTTTCAGGCAAAGCTTCAGGAGGTGATGCAATTTTTTGCCGTGATGCAAACAGCAACCTCATGGATTGCTCCCGAACTCATGGAAATTCCTAAGGAAATTTGGATCGAATGGATAAAACAAAATTCCGATTTAGAACCGTATCGTTTTGGTTTGGAAAATATGCATCGTCAAAAAGCACATATTCTAAGCGAAGATAAAGAGCGTTTATTGTCTTATTTTTCACCAATGGCCGACACGGCTGCTAATACATATACCAGCCTGACTACTGCTGATGTTTTGTTTCCGGAAATTGAATTGGAGAATGGTGAAAAGCTAAAGCTGACTCATGGCAATTATGCTCATTTATTAAACACTTCTAAAATAAGAGAGGACAGAAAAAAAGCTGCCGAAGCTTATTATCTTCTCTATGCCAATCAAAAAAATACCCTAGCCTCGCTTTATAAAGGAATTTGTGATAAGGATTTTGCTTATGCTCAAGCGCGAAATTTCAGTTCTAGTTTAGATGCTAAACTCGAGAAAAATAATATTCCATTGAGCGTTTATACCAACTTGGTAAAAACAGTGGGCGATCATACGGATGCTTTAAAAAAATACCACACGCTTCGGACTAAATATTTAAAGTTAACAGATGATTATCATGCTTATGACAGCAGGTTAACTTTAGTCGATTTCGATAAGAAATACGATTGGGAAGAGACAAAACAATTGGTGCTTGCTTCCATTGAACCTTTGGGCGAAGAATATGCCCAAAAATACAAAGCGGCTTTGGAAAATGGTTGGATTGATGTTTTTGAAAATGATGGTAAATCATCCGGAGCCTACTCTATGGGCGTGTATGGTGTGCATCCATTTATATTGATGAATTTTAACGAAACGCAGGATCATGTTTTTACGCTAGCCCATGAAATGGGGCATAGTATGCATACTATATTAGCTGAAGAAAACCAACCCTTTAGCACCCACGATTACACTATTTTTATTGCTGAAGTAGCCTCTACTTTTAATGAGCGTTTATTGCTCGATTATATGCTCGAAAAAAGCACGGATAAACAAGAGAAAATTGCTTTGTTGCAACAAAGTATCGAAAATATAACGGGGACTTTCTTTATCCAAACCATGTTTGCCGATTTTGAATTGCAAGCACACAAGACCTTAGAAAATGGAAAAGCCTTAACTGCCGAAAGTTTGACGTCTATTTCTGAAACTTTGGACAATCGCTATTATGGAGATGAAATTTTCACTCGCGATCAAGACAATATTTTTTGGGCAAGAATTCCTCATTTTTATCGTTCTCCTTTTTATGTTTATCAATATGCAACTAGCTTTGCGGCTTCGGCAAGTTTGTATTCTCAAGTAAAAGAAGGACTGAAAGTTAGAAATAAAGAGCCTTTGGAGAAATATTTATCTTTGTTAAAATCGGGAGGAAATAATTATCCGGTAGAACAGCTAAAATTAGCAGGTGCAGATTTAAGTCAATCAGAAACAGTACTTGCTGTTATCAATCAATTGGCCGAGCTTGTTGATTCTTTGGAAGAAGCGTTGAAGGAATAGTGATGATTAAAATTGTAGCAGACAATAAAATCCCTTTTTTGAAAGGTGCTCTGGAGCCTTTTGCCGAAGTGTTGTATATTTCGGGAAGGGAGATTAGCAACGAAATTCTAAAGAATGCAGATGCCTTGATTATTCGAACTAGGACGATTTGTAATAAAGAGTTGCTTGAACATACCAAAGTGAAATTTATTGCATCGGCAACCATTGGTTATGATCATATCGATATCGATTATTGCAAATCAAGGAATATAAAATGGACGAATGCGCCCGGCTGCAATTCCGGTTCAGTGATGCAATATATAGCCTCTGCCCTTGTCCGGCTTTCTATAAAATATAATTTCGATTTTTCAGAAAAAACGCTTGGAATAATTGGAAATGGAAATGTAGGTTCAAAAGTGTCGAAAGCAGCTACTGCATTGGGTTTTCGTGTTTTGGTAAATGATCCGCCATTGCATAGAGCAAGTCTTTTGGATACGCATGTTTCTTTGAAGGAAATTAAAGAAAAAGCAGATATCATCAGTTTACATGTGCCTTTGAACATGCATGGAATTGATAAAACGTTTCGTTTGGTAGATCAGAATTTTTTAAAGACAATAAAACCTTCGTCCATTCTAATCAATAGTTCGCGGGGAAATGTGGTGGATACGAATGCTTTAAAAGAGGCACTCAAAAAGAAATTTATTAAAGGAGTCGTATTGGATGTTTGGAAAAACGAACCTCATATTGATATTGAATTACTGGATTTAGTTGATTTCGCAACCCCTCATATTGCCGGCTATTCAGCTGATGGAAAGGCTAAGGGAACAGCAATGAGCGTGCAGGCGATAAGCGATTTTTTTGGGTTTGGATTAAAAAAATGGTTTCCGGTAAATGTTCCCAAACCTCTAAATCCTGTTTTAGCAATGGATTTTGCTAAAAAAACAGAACGGGAACTATTTTCGGAGATGCTATTGGCAACTTACGATATTCAATCGGATAATGAAAGGTTAAAGACGTCGGTCGAAACTTTTGAGAAGCAAAGAGAAGAGTATCCTTTGCGCCGCGAATTTGAAAATTATTCAATAAAATCGATCTCAAGAAATAAGAATTTTGAAGAAAGATTGCAGCAATTAGGATTTAGAATTGAACGATAAAATTGATTAAATCGGGGAAATTTATTTTTTAAGCGAAATCCGAAAGGTGGTTCCTTGATTTAAGGTAGAACTTTTGACAAAAATCTTTCCCTTGTGGTAATGCTCAATAATACGTTGTGCCAATGATAGCCCTAAGCCCCAGCCGCGTTTTTTACTTGTAAATCCGGGTCGGAAAATATTTTTGAAATTGCTTTTTGGCAAGCCTTTTCCTGTATCGCTAATATCAATATGTACCTGTTTTTCGTCTTCATTTAAAACAATCTCTATGATTCCATCGCCCGACATGGCATCCAATGCATTTTTACACACATTTTCAATTACCCAGGCAAAAAGCTGTGCATTTACAGGAACTAATGTAATTTTAGATTGGCTTAAATTCTCCTTAAGAATATAATTCACCTTTTTGGATGTCCGTGTTTTAAGGTAGCTGATCACTTCATCGATGAGCGTATAAATAGGATTTGCTTCGAGCTTGGGAGTGGAACCAATCTTCGAAAAGCGCGCACTAATTACTTCTAGTCGATTTAGGTCTTTTTCAATTTCAATTAAATGTTCTTGAACGGCTTCATTTGGCCGTAGCAATTCCACCCAAGCCAACATAGAGGATAATGGAGTTCCAATTTGATGAGCTGTTTCTTTTGCCAACCCAGCCCAAAGCTTATTTTGAGCGCTCGTTTGGGCGGTACTAAAAGTCAGATAAGCAAATAAAATAAACAAGCCAATGGCAAGGAAAACCAGAATAGGATAATAAGTCAGCTGTGTTTGTAAATCAGAATCGCTGTAAAAAATATATTGCTTTTCTTCTCCGGCCAATTCTATTTCTATAGGTTTATTTTGATTCTTCATTTTTATCAGCAAATGCTGAATATAAGACGAATCAGATGCTTTTGTGTCTTTAATATTTCCGGTATATAAAGCTATTTTTTGACTGGAATCGGTAATAATAACGGGAACTGAAGAGGTATTTGTTAAAACTTCATTGATAAAGGATCGATTTAAATCTTCAAGCATTTTCTGTGTTTCGTTAAAAATGCGGCTATCTTTATAGTACAGATAGAATTTTTCGTTATTGTAATAATCCATCATAACCGGTGGATATTGACTAAAAGAAGCAAGCAAATCCCCGTCGAGAATTTTAATGCTATCAATACCAACATCCAAATTCATGCTTCCCAAAATTTCATTTTTGCTATTGGTTTGAATCACCGGAATAGTTGTATTGCTGGTAATGATATCGAAGTAAAAAGTAAGATCCTCGTCCAGATCTTTTTCATTGATTCTTTTATGTGCTTCAGCAAGAAGGGCAACCTTTTTTCGTTCTTCAATTTGCAGTTGAGAAAAAAACAAGTCAGTAGTTTTTACCAATTCGGCACGTTTATGAATTGCGCTGGCCCAAATTCGAATATTATCCCGTTCGCGTTCACGAATATGATTGACCAATAAATTAGAATACCATAAGGAGCTCAGAATAATAATTACACCTAAAAGCGAAAGAATAAATTTCCATTTGTTTTGATTGGTGTAAAAATCCATAAGCACATGTTTTGAAAAGTAAATATACGAAATAAGTTTGGAGTGAACTAAAGTTGAGAGTTTGGAGTTGATGAAGAAATAACTCTGGGTACTCTATTTACTTTAGGCACTCAAGGTACTAAAAGAGAGCAAGAGTTTAGGTTTCCTTTTTTATCTTATCCAGTTTTTGTAAGGCAAAAGCGTATGCCCCAATAGCAACGGCTTCCGATGTATTTAAAACACTGATCGCAACCCCTATTTTTTTGGTGTTGTCATAGGCAATTGTTTTATTACTTCGTGGAATTGGTATTTGTTTTAAATCGGCTTGAAGGAAAGCTTTTCTTTCTTTTTCATCGTTTAGGTTGTACGTTTTCACTTCCATACGATCGAGCTTGTCACCACTTAAGGTGGTAAAAGAGCGGTTCATTTCGGAACTAATTGTAGGCATAAAAAGATTCGCTGCTCCCGAAAGTCCGCCACCAATAACCACAATTCCATCAATCAAAGTAATGGCATCGGCAGCAGCATTTGCAGCCGCAATTCCTAAACTTTCAAAAGCTTTCAATGCTGCTTTTTTATTTCCTTTTGCCTGATCGATTCCTATTTTGTAAATTTCGAAAGGATCTGGGCAGAGTTCATCAGCAATAAGGGCTTCTTGAGCATAAATACGCTTTATGGCTCTAATGCTAACACTATCTTCTATACTGGTTTCGGGCATTAAGTAATTACGCATTCGATTTATCTCTGCTTGTGCTGAATTGTCGCCGACAAGCAATTTTCCGTCTGAAACAATTCCTGCACCGAAACCAGTTCCAAAAGTGAGCCCTAGTAAATTTCGATATCGTTTTGGATTTTCTGCTTTTTCTAATTCTGAATTTATTTCCGGCAAAATTCCTCCAATGGCTTCACCTAAAGTAAATAAATCGCCATCGTTGTTGATAAGTACCGGAAGTTTAAAATGATTTTGGAGAAAAGGACCCAGCGCCACGCCACCTTTAAAAAGAGGTAGATTTTCAAGATCGCCAATAATGCCTTGTTCGTAATTTGCCGGCCCGGGAAAAGCAAAACTAATGGCCACTGGAGTTTCGCTTAGTTGATCGATTAAAGCTTGAAAACCGCTGACTATCTTATCCAACATTTCGTCTAAAGTAGCTGCATTTGAAGGTAAGCGAACGGAATTAACTATAATTTTTCCACCTTGAATAGCAGAAAAACGGAAATTTGTTCCTCCTGCATCCAACGTTAGAACTATTCTTTTATCGTTTTTCATTTAGTTAACCAATTTATCGGGTTTAATTTAGAAGTGTTTTTCCAAAGTTGAAACTGAAGTTTTGTACTTTGATCGGATGGTTCTTTATAAATCACTCCCAAATTTTGACGTGCTTTTACTTTTTGTCCGGGACTAACCGTGGCCTTAATGATATTAGAATACAAGGTGAAATAATTACCATGTTTGATTAAAATGGCATAATTAGCCGTGCCGGGAACAGAAATAATGCTGCGTACTTCTCCATCAAAAACGGCTCTGGCCTGACTGCCTTCGTCGGTGGCAATATCAATACCGTCGTTTCTTGTTTTTATACCCTTAATATAAGGATGAGCATGTTCTCCAAAAGAGCTGTAAAGTACTCCTCGTTTTACAGGCCAGGGAAGTTTCCCCTGATTATGTTCAAAGTCACCACTCAGCGTAAGTTCGGCAGAAGTAAGGGCAAACTTTTTTATTTTTTCTGCTTCGATGGCAATTAATTTTTCGATGGCTTTTTTAAGAGCCTCTTTTTGTTTTTCTTTTTTTCTAAGTTTCGATTTAAGGTCTTTTTCTTTTGACTTTAATCGATTTAGTCCTCGTTGTTGATTGATTTTTTGCCGGTTTAGCGTTTCTTTTGTTTGTGTTTCTTTTAATCGAAGGCTTAATTTTTCGATTTTATTTTGCTCTAATTGTTTAATATCCTTATCCAAAGTGAGCTGGTGTTCATTGATTAACTTGACCTGGTTTTTTCTATAGTGACTGTATTGTTCAAAATATTTCAAGCGCTTATAGGCTTGATTAAAATCTTGAGAAGAAAAGATGAACATGAGTTTATCGTAATTGCCACGGTTGCGATTGGCAAAATAGATCATTTTAGCATATTCGTCTTTTAAAGCGGCAAGCTCGGCCTCTTTTTTTCTAATTTCCAATTGTTTGGAATCGATATCTCGATTGATAGTATTGATCTCTTTTTGAATTGATTCCAACACTTTTTCGTGCCTTCTTATTTGGCGCGTGATCAAATCAATCTTATAATAGGAATCGTCTCTGCTTTTGAGCGTTGTATTGAGTAGTTCATTGGTATAGGCAATTTCTTTTTCGAGTTGTGAAATTTGAGTATTGAGCTCCGTTTTGGTTTGAGAAAAACCATTTAGAAGGATAAAGAAAAACCCTATCGCGAATGCAAATTGAAAAAATCTAGAATATGACTTTTGCCAAATCATAATTGAATGGGGGTATATTTTTGTGAAATACTAAAGGGGAATCTAACTTTTTCTCCTAAGTTGATTTTATAATAGATCATTTCCAGATTCATATCTTTATCACTATCAAGTTTAATCTCTATTGAATAGGGAATAAGCTGTTCATCATTCGATTTATATTGATCATAGGAAGCTAGTATTTTCTTATTTTCCTTTCCTAATTCTGTCATTTTAATACGCTCAATTTTAAATGTTTCCGGATTAATCCATAAACTTTGATAATAAAGAACAGCTTCAAAATTAGTTAATTTTGATTGTTTTTTCAGTTTACGCCTGTTGGTTGACTCTATTTGGTATAGTCGGTTATCAAGTTTTGCTTTTAAATCTTGATAATCGTACCACGAAAAATCCTTTGCTGTCAGCAAAGCCTGTATCATACAATAATTTATTTCGGTATCGATTAAGTTAGAAAGAAACTCATAATCACCTACAAAATAGGTTTTGTTTAGGCGATTTACATATTTAACAGAATCTTGCGTGAGAAGCAATCGGGCGCCTTCAATACCAATACCGCTCGAAACAGAAATCCATATAGCACTGTCAGACTTGATGCGTATTTGTGCTGTAAAAGCTGTTTTTTTCTTCCCTTCCATAAAACCTACTTTAGCTTTTCCGCTAAACCATTCGAAAGTGGATTGATTAATATGCATTTTTTCTAATACATAATCCGGACCAAAAAGCTTAATTGGTTTTTTATTCTTGGCTCTTTGACTCTTACAGGATGAAAAAGCAAGAATTAAAAATAGTAGACTTATTGAGTAGAGTAAGCGTTTATTCATTTTATAATCCCTTGGCTAATTTGTGATTGAATTCAGGTGTGTCTAATCCGTTTTTCTTTGCTTTCTTCCAGAATTTCTTTGCTTTCTTTTCTTGTCCTAATCGAAAATAAACATCGCCCATATGATCCAGCACTTCTGCACTAGGTTTCTTGTCACCTTCAATAGCTAAATTTATATATTTGAAGGCTTCTTCATAATCACCTAATTGATAAAGCACCCAACCATAAGTATCTTGATTGGTGGGCCCGGGATCGAGGCTGATTGCTGTAAACGACATCGTTTTTGCTTTGTCGAGTTTTTGTTTGTTTAAAGCAAGATAATAAGCGTAATTATTTAAAACAAAGGTGTTTGATGGATTTATTTCCAGACATTTATCATAAGATTCATAGGCTTTTTCGGGCTGATTATCTTGATAATACGTATCGCCTAAATACATATAAAATTGTTCTGTTAATTTTGAATTTTGCGATAAAGGAAGCCCTTTCTCCAAACTATTTATTGCCGGTTTATTGTCTTTTCCCATTAAATAGCCGATTGCATTAAACAGATAAGGAATAGGCTCTTTTGGAAATAATTTACTGGCTCGCTGACTAACATTTATAATTTGCTTGGTTTGCGTGAGGTTATTTAGGCTAAAAAGTAATTGTTCCCAAACTACATATCGACTACTATCGAGTTTAATTACTTCGTTATACTCTTTTGCGGCATCAGTATAAAGACTATCGCGAAAAAGCAAATCGGCATAAATGGCATGTGAACCGGGTTTGTCGGAATGAACCTTGCTTAATGTGTTTGCCAATTTTAAGGATTCGGCACGAATTCTTTCATCAGGAATATTTTTCATCTCGAATAAACCCATTAGAACCTGAATTTTGGTTTCTAAATCGAGTTTTGGATTGGCATATCCTGATTGTAGGTTTTGAAAAGCCAGATCGACATCTCCTTTTTGTTGGTAATAATCGGCAAGTGTAATGCGGATATAAGGATCTTCGGGGTTGATATCGAGCACTTTTTGGTAAAAGATAAAGGCGTTTTCTGTATCCTTATTTCCCATATACATTTCGGCAATCATACTTAAATACTGACTGTTTTTTGGGAAGTTTTCGGAAAGTTTCACCATTTCCTGAACGGCTTTGTCAAATTGACCCGAGTTTAAATACAGATCTCTTTTCAGAAAGCTTAAGCGCTCTGTTATTCCATCTTGTTTTTCAAGTTGATTATAGACCGCAATAGCAGCTTCTGTATTTTGAGTAATCGTGTAGAGTTGTGATAAATCGTTTAAATAATCACTATTTGTTGGGTTATCAATCAGTAGGTTTTTATAAACTTCAATAGCTTCTTCAAACTTGCTATTATGTTTGTATATATCGATAAGTAGAAGCGCATACATTTCATTTTTAGCATCACGCTGATAAGCTTCTTTTACCCATTTAAAAGCTTCGTCCACTTGATTTCTCATCAAATAAATCCGAGCCATTTGAAACATTGCAGGGTCAAAATCCTTATCCATTTTAAGCACTTCCTGATACAATTGAAAGGCCTTGGAATAATTGTTCAGCGTAAAAGCATTTTCTGCCTTAAGATAGGTACTTATAGCCTGATTGTTAATATCGATGGTTTGGGCCTTAACGGCTCCAACAATGAAAATTATAAGTAGAGAAAAAAGAGTTCTTTTAAACATTGTGTATCGTAATTTCAGTAGTTTATTTTTGTCCGGTAGAACCAAATCCGCCAGCACCTCTTTCAGAGGGATTTAATTCTTTAACTTCTATCCATTCGGCTTGCTCATGACGAGCAATCACCATTTGAGCAACCCTCTCACCATCTTCTATCGTATAGTTTTCGCTGCTCAGGTTAACCAAAATCACTTTTATTTCTCCGCGATAATCAGCATCAATAGTTCCGGGAGAGTTCAATACACCAATCCCATGCTTAAAAGACATTCCACTACGAGGACGAACTTGTGCTTCGTAACCTACAGGCAATTCTATAAACAATCCGGTAGGAATCAATTTGCGTTCCAGCGATTTAAGTGTAACTGGTTGATCAAGTGAAGCGCGTAAATCTAGTCCCGCAGAAGCGATTGTTTCATAAGCAGGCAAAGAATGTTTGGAATGGTTTACGATATTGATTTGCATAGATTCTGAATAATTTAAAATATCGAACAAAAATAGCTAAAAAACTGTTGTAAGCTTTTAAGGGCTTATCATTTAATACAATTTAACTATGAAACACGTTTTTTATCGCTTGTGAATTGCTGCGTGTTTCTTTTATTTTATTTGATAATTGAACCAGAGGATAGATAACAGAAAAAATACTGGTAGAAAGAACGATCGCCATAACAAGCAAGAAATCAATCACTTTTATTTGGACAGGGTAAGCATCTACAACAAAATTTCCACCACCGCCTAAACTAATAAAACCAAAAACTTGTTGAAGCCATGCAACTAAACCGCCAAGGAACAATCCCAAAATCCCTCCTGTTATACTTATCAAAATACCTTCCCAAGCGAAAATTCTCAGGATAAATTTCCTGTTGGCTCCCAGCGAATGAAGTGTGAAAATATCTTTGGTCTTGTCAATAATGAGCATACTTAATGAGCCAATAATATTGAAGGCAGCTATCAATAAAATAAATCCTAGAATAAGAAAAATGGCCCAACGTTCGGAGCGCATCATTTTTAATAAAAAGGATTGTTGCTCGCTCCGCGTGACTACCTGAAAATCTTTACCTAGTATTTCCTGCAATTCGGCTTTTATATTTTCCGGAAGAAAACCGGTGTGAAGGCCAATTTCAATACTGCTCACCGATTCTGGCAAATCGAGTAAGCTGCGGGCAAATCGGAGAGGGACAAAAACATATTTTTCGTCATAATCTTGTCTTAGACTAAAAAATCCGGATGCAAATATGCGTGCTGTTTTAAAATTAGTATTGAACCCGGTATTCAATTTTTTTGCTTTATCGGGAATGTAAAAACGCAAAGGATTTTCAAAATCACTCAACTGAGTTTGTAAATTATAAGCAACTCCATAACCTAAAACGGCATAATTTAATCGGTCTGCTTCTAAAAGAAAGTTTCCTTGTACAATAGCGGTATCCAAACGATTCATTGCTGTATAATCAGCGTCAACACCTTTCATACGCACAATACTTTGCCTTTCTTTGTATCGAATTAATACATTTTCTTCGAGAACAGGTTTTATAAATTGGATAGTAGTTAAAGCACGTACATTTTCTTCTGGAAAATCTTTTAAATAAAAAGTTTTTCCTTTGCTGGGAAGAATTAATATTTCAGGATTGAAACGATTGAAAAGGGATAACACAAGTCCTTCAAAACCATTGTATACAGAAAGCACAATAATTAATGCAGCGGTACTAATCATTACGCCAAGCATCGATATTAAAGAGATAATATTGATAATGGAATGCGATTTTTTTGAAAATAAATACCTGCGTGCTATAAATAGATTTGTTTTCATAAGATCTTTCGCTACAAAACTAAACAAATAAAACTGTTCATAAGCAGCGTTTTTTATTTGTAAATTCTTTTTTAGTGTTGAATGAAATGAAACAAAAAGTGAGGTTTTGCGTTTAATAAAAACTAAAAACTTTTAATAAAGCGACCGATTATAGGTGATCGTATTAATGATTATTGTACCTTTACTAATTATTAAATTCTTTAGAAGAGAAATTTTACTAATTTAAATTTTTATAAGATGAAAAAAATAACTGTATTATTATTATCAATTTTGGTAAGCGGAGGTCTTTTTGCTCAAATGCCAAACTTTGGTATTAAAGCCGCTGCTACGGCAACTACATTAAACACATCCGATTTGGCAGCAAATTATGACTCAGATAATCTTCTTGGGTATTCATTAGGCGCTTTTGTACGTCTTAACTCAGGTAAAATGTATTTACAGCCTGAAGTAAATTATAATATGCGTTCTACAAATATTATGGGAGCCGCACTTGCTGATGATAAGTTTGAAACGGGTACACTTGACGTTCCTCTTTTGCTTGGTCTTAAAGTATTGAATGGTAAAGTATTTAATATTCGGGCTTTTGTTGGACCTGAAGCATCTTTCACTATTAATAAACCAGAAGATAGTGGTTCGTTTTCGCTTGAAGATATAAATGACTTAACTTGGTATGTTCAGGGAGGTGTTGGTGTAGATCTGCTTTTCTTAACTTTTGATCTTCGTTATGAAAAAGGTTTAACCGGATTTGTTGAAGATTACAAGTCAGAAGGAAGTTTTAAAAACAACGTTTGGGTATTTAGTCTTGGATTGAAATTTATGTAGTTTTTTATACTTGTAAAATTTAAAAAGTTCCGCAAAGCGGGACTTTTTTTTGGCAAAAAAATCAGTTATGAGATTATCTGCTTTTCGCATTTTAGCTATATCGTTGTTGAGTCTGACCTTTTTTATCGCTTGCGATAGAAATTCGTTTAAAGTGAATATTACAGATATTCCCAAACCTGAAGTTCAGATTCATGATTATGGGATAGCTTTATTTACATTAAATCGGGATAGTCTGGGGCAAGAACTTACAAAGATCCAAAATGAATTCTCTTTGTTTCTTGGAACAGAACCTTTAATTGATGAACAAATAATTCAGTTGAGAGATTATATAAATGATCCGTTTTTAAACGATTTATATACAAGATACAAAACCGTTTTTCCTTCTTTAGTGCCTTTAGAAGATGATTTAGCGCAAGCCTTTCAGCATGAGCTTTTTTACTATCCTAACACTCCATTACCCGAAGTATATACCTATATTTCAGGTGCTCGTGATCCAATTATTTTTCAAGATAATATATTGGTAATAGGCCTCGATAATTATTTGGGAGCCGATTGTGAAATTTATGCTCGAATGGGAACGCCGCGCTATATAATGCATTCCATGACATCCGAGTTTGTGATGCGAGATGTGACCTTAGCATTGAGTTTAGATAAAATTATTGCACCGGAAGCCGATGCCGCAGTCTTAGATTATATGCTTTATGAAGCTAAAAAACTTTATTTTGTGAAAAGCATGATTCCCACGATAGAGGATACTGTATTATTGAATTATACAGAAGAGCAACTCAATTGGTTTAGTGATAATGAAAGCGAATTGTGGAAGTATTATATCGAAAACGAATTGCTTTTTAAATCGGATTATGAAAGCATAAAAAAGTTTATCAACGATGCTCCCTTTACTTCTGTTTTAGGTAATAATTCGCCTTCAAGAACGGGTGTTTGGCTGGGTTATCAGATCTTATTGTCTTATTCTAAAAACAATGATGTTTCACTGAGCGATATCTTATCGAATACAAATGGACAAGAGATTTTAAATAAATCGAAATATAAACCGAAGAGATAAATATATTCCGAATTATTCAATCCAAAGATTGAAATTATCTTTTTTCTGTTTTTTTATTTCAATCAGATGGAGCTCAATATCTTCAATTAATATATCCAGGTCTTTTAAGCTGGAAATAGGAATCGACATAGCAGCTTGCAAAATTGGGATCGAACGTAGACGACTTAATAATTCTAGCTGCACGACAGTATCAATAACATCATCAATGAGTAGAAAATAATCAAAATTCTTATGAGCTGAAACGGCAATTTTCCCTTCATTTTTGTTTGAGAAAAGATAATAATTCAAATGGTTTACTTTGTCTTCAAAATGATAAAATGAAAAATCACCCACTTTACCTTTTTTGTTGTAAAGAGGTAGATCGTCTAGTTTCTGAAAAGAAAAATGAAGTGTTTTGCTTGCAAAATAAAGCAATCGATAATCACTATGCAAACAGGATAACCCAATTACGCTACATTGATGACTAACTGATTTTGAAACACTTAATTTCTTTGCCAAGACCTGTACTTTTAAAAGGCTAATTTACAAAGGAAAAAGGGAATTGATTGCAATTTTTGGGAAAGTTTCAATCGTGAGGATTTCACTTTAAGTGAAACCCTCATTTGATTTAGAGTTTAATGCCAAGCCAATATAGTCAGGGCTTCACTCAAAGTGAAGCCCTGACTATATTGTTGTAGAGAGAATGTTTATGTATCTTTGGTATTGAAATCAAGGAAGTATGACAAAGGAAACTGCTATAAAATTGTTCAAGACCAAAAGGTAAGAGTTCATTGGGATAATGACCAAGAAAAATGGTACTTTTCAATTATTGATGTTATTGAATTATTATCAGAAAGTCCTAGACCGAGAAAATATTGGAACGCTCTAAAAACTAAGTTGAAAACCGAGGGAAGTGAACTGTCCCATAAATTGGGACAGTTGAAAATGAAAGCAAACGATGGGAAAATGCGACTAACAGATGTTGCAGATACCGAACAATTATTAAGATTAATACAATCCGTTCCATCTCCAAAAGCAGAACCATTTAAAATGTGGTTGGCTAAAGTTGGATATGAACGAATAGAAGAAACCGAAGACCCAGAAAAAGCTTTTGATAGAGCAATGGAAACCTATTTGAGAAAAGGATATTC
>JAGGUP010000164.1 GCA_021158405.1 Bacteroidales bacterium | reverse complement strand
TCAGGCTTGGTATCAATAAATACAAGGCTTGGGAGTGGGCGAACACGAGAAAAGGCTACTGGCACACGGCTAAGAGCTTTATCTGCTATTTATAAATCAGAAACAACGTATTCCGCTTCTTTAAATCGATTTTCGTCTTTAACTTTTTCCAGTCCTTCACTTTGTGAGTAACAATATATTCTGTTTCAAGACTGATTTCGCAGGCCACACATACTTTAGTTTCAGGATTGCATTGCCCCAACAAACTTTCAAACATCTGATTATTCCGGTAGGGCGTTTCAATAAAAAGCTGGGTTTGCTCTTCTTTATAAACTCTCGTTTCAAGCTCTTTTATTCTTTTATTGCGTTCGCTTTGCTCTCTTGGCAAATAACCTACAAAAGCAAAATTCTGTCCGTTAAATCCCGAAGCCATTAATCCCATCAGAATAGAAGAGGGACCAACCAATGGAACTACTTGAATTCCTTGATTTTGTGCCATGCTTACGATATCAGCGCCCGGATCTGCTACACAAGGAACGCCTGCATCTGAAAGTAAACCGATGTCTTTTCCTTGCTTAATAGTTTCCAGATAATCGCTTAGTTCGTTGGTATTTGTATGTTCATTTAAAATAAAGAAATCGAGTTTATCTATATTGCCACTATGACCAGCCTTTGATAAAAACCTACGTGCAGTACGTAAATTCTCAACAATAAATGTTTGGATATTTTTAATAATATTAAAATTCTCTTGGGGAAGGATTGCATTTAAATCGTCCGAGCCCAGCGAATTAGGGATTAGATATAATTTTCCTGTTTGCTTCATGTTACCAATCAACTGCTTTACGTGCGAGTGGCAGAGTCATACAACGCGCGCCACCACCACCACGAGCTAATTCAGAACCTTCTATTGTAATCACGTATTTTTGGTAATCGTTTAATTTAATTCTGTCTTGAATTACATCTTGCGCTTTTAATACCTCAAATCCATGTTTATTCATTTCATTGATAGTATGTTCATTTCTTCCATAGCCTATTACTTTTCCCGGACCTACAGCAAAGAAATTGGTGCCGCTGTGCCACTGCTCGCGCTCCATAGTGAACTCATCTTTAGAGCCACCACAAACGATGGGTTCCATATCCATTCCCAAAGATTTGAGAGCCACCAGAATATTATCTACTTCTTTAATACTTTCTACTTTTTCTCCGTCGATGATAATATGAATTGTCTTGTAACGATTTTGTTGGAGGATTACAGGTTCATACACCATGCATTTATCTTTATCAAGAAAAGTAAATGCCATATCTAAATGGATAAAAGACTCTGGAGAATGTGGTAGCTCCTGAACTATAATATGTCGCCTTTTTTTTGTGTTTTTCAAGCATTCAATAACAAAATCAATTCCTTGTGAGGTTGTACGTGGTCCATGGCCAATAACTAAAATATCTTCTCTTGCAATCAATACATCACCACCTTCTATGGTAATTTTATCCGTATTGCCGGTAAAGCTCAAAGGATTTACTGTTTTTATATTGAAATTGGGATGAAAATCGAAGATGTTTTCCATGATTAAAGACTCCCTGTCGCGCACTTTACTTGCCATTTTTCCAATCAGGACTTTATTATTTATCGTCATGGAAGCATCACGTGTAAAAAAGAAATTATGCAAAGGTTTTAGGCTAAACCGATCAGGATCAAGAAAACGAGTCAGATTATTTTTTATCATCATCCCTCCTTCAATCAATTGACGTGCAAGTTCTTGATTGTCTAAATCAAGAAGATAGGGTTCGTAGGCTTCCAAATGTTCAGTTTGCACAATCCGATGAATCATATTTTCGCGTACTTTGTCATTTTTTAAAATATCGAATAAGAGATCTTTTATCTGAAAAGTAGAAGTAAGCTTGTTTAATACTTGATGAAGTTCGCTATATTCTTGAGTCGCAACGGTAAGATTTAGAATATCGGAATACAAAGCGCGCTCCGCATTCTGTGGAGTCATATTTTCAACTTCACTTCCGGGTGTGTGTAAAAGGACGGCTTCTAAGTCACCAATTTCTGAAGATACTTGTACATTGATTCTCTCTTTCATTGTTTAGGAATTTTATGCAAAAATAGAAAAATGAAATGGATTTTATGTTTGATATAAAATGAAATCCGACTTTGTGTTTCCTTTGTGATGTACTTAGTTTCCTTTGTGGTTCATTTATTATATTTTACCACAAAGGAGCACGAAGGTAATCAAAGTAATTTAGATGCAATAACCCTAATTCCTTTTTGCTTTTCTTGCAGTAATCATAGAAATATTCACAATTACCTCAGTCGCTTTTTGCATAGATTCAGCAGTAATAAATTCATATCGTCCATGGAAATTATGACCTCCAGTAAATATATTTGGACAAGGCAATCCCTTATAAGATAATTGAGCGCCGTCGGTGCCGCCCCTAATTGCGTGAATTATTGGTTTTATGCCTGCTATTTTCATAGCTTCTTCGGCAATATGAATAATATGCATAACAGGCTCAATTTGTTCGTGCATATTAAAATATTGGTTTTTTATTTCAACTTCAACCAGTGGAGAGCCTAGCTTTATATTCAATTCATCAACGGCTTTTTGAAACACTGTTTTTCGATTTTCAAACAATTCCTTATTATGATCTCTAATGATATATTCCAAGTCCGTTTTTTCAATATCTCCTTTTATATCGTGAAGATGGAAAAAACCTTCATAGCCTTCCGTTTCCTGAGGAATCTCATTTTGAGGTAATGAAGCAATAAATTCATTCGCAATTAATATGGAATTGATCATTTTTCCTTTGGCATAACCCGGGTGTACAGATTTTCCATTAATTATTACTTTGGCCGAAGCAGCATTAAAGTTCTCGTATTCTAATTCTCCAACCATACTGCCATCCATGGTATAAGCCCATTCTGCACCAAATTTTTCTACATCAAATTGATGAGCTCCTTTTCCAACTTCTTCATCAGGAGTAAAGCCTATCCTGATCTTCCCGTGTTTTATTTCAGGATGTTTGATCAAATAGTCCATTGCAGAAACGATTTCTGTTATACCCGCTTTATCATCTGCTCCTAATAAAGTATTCCCGTCAGTAGTAATTAGGGTTTGACCTTTATAAAGCAATAAGTCTTCAAAATAACTTGGAGATAAAATGATATTTTCCTCTTTGTTTAATACAATATCTTTTCCGTCGTAATTTGGGTGAAACTGTGGTTTTACATTCGTTCCTGAATAATCAGGGCTTGTATCTAAATGAGCAATAAAACCAATGGTAGCTACCTGAAAATCTACATTGGAAGGAAGCGTAGCCATTACATAGCAATTTTCATCCAGACTAACTTCTTCCATTCCTATTTCCTGCAAGTCATTGACTAGAATATGGGCTAAATCCCATTGCTTCTCTGTACTTGGAAAAGCCGAATTGTTAGGATCTGATTGAGTGTCAATTTTTATGTACTTTACGAAACGATCGATTATTTTTTGCATTGTTTTGGTTTTTTAGTCTTCTTTGCGTCACTGCGTCTTTGCGAGATGTTTTTCTCGCTAAGTTGCTAAGATTCAATTATTAATGTTATTATTTCTTTTTGTTATTCAGTGCTTTATCGTGATAAATATTAAATATAAGCTAAAATGATTATGATGTATTGAGGGTTTAAATCCTAAGTTTTATTGTAAATAAATTCTCCCAGGCTACTTTTTATTGTAAGTTTTTTAGTGTCAGAACTTTCTGCTCGCCCAACTATTTGTGCATCGACATTGAAAGAACGGGATATTTGAATTAAATGTTCCGCGATGTTTTCAGGAACATAAATCTCCATACGGTGACCCATATTAAAGACTTTATACATTTCTTTCCAATCTGTTCCCGACTGTTCTTGAATGAGCTTAAAAAGAGGCGGAACATCAAATAGATTATCTTTTATAATATGCAGATTATCAATAAAGTGTAAGACTTTTGTTTGCGCTCCTCCACTGCAATGCACCATGCCATGAATCTGAGGCCGGTATTGATCCAAAATAGATTTGATAATGGGAGCATAGGTGCGAGTAGGAGATAATACAAGTTTTCCTGCATCTACGCCTTCAATTTCTGTGGCATCTGTTAATTTCAATTTTCCTGAATAAACCAAACTATCAGGGACTTGTTCATCATAGCTTTCGGGATATTTTTTTGCAAGATAATGAGCGAAAACATCATGACGAGCAGAAGTCAAGCCATTGCTTCCCATACCACCATTATATTCTGTTTCATAAGTAGCCTGTCCGAAACTAGAAAGTCCAATAATGACATCCCCAGCCTGAATATTTGCATTGTCGATAACATTCTCGCGTTTCATGCGCGCTGTTACTGTAGAATCAACAATAATTGTTTTAACCAAATCACCCACATCGGCGGTTTCACCTCCGGTAGAATAAATGGAGATTCCTAATTCGCGCAAATGAGCAAGAATTTCTTCTGTTCCCTGAATAATAGCCTTAATAACTTCGCCGGGAATGCGATTTTTATTTCGTCCAATGGTTGAGGAAAGCAGAATATTTTCGGTAGCTCCAACACAAATCAGATCATCTAAATTCATCACTATCGCATCTTGAGCAATGCCTTTCCATACAGATAAGTCACCTGTTTCTTTCCAATACATATAAGCCAAAGACGATTTTGTACCTGCACCATCGGCATGCATAAGTGTACAAAAAGTATTATCACCGCCTAGAATGTCGGGGATAATCTTGCAAAAAGCTTTTGGAAACAGCCCCTTATCAATATTTTTTATAGCCTCGTGAACATCTTCTTTTGATGCAGAAACTCCACGTTGGTTGTATTTTAAGGAATCGTTCATTGCTAGTTGATTATCAATGTTTTGTTCGTTTTTGTATCGAATTCGGGTTTTCCAAAACGATTTAAGGTTTCTTTATTTATAATGAAAGGATAGAGTGAATCGTGCCAAACCCATACTTCTATATTTTCAATTTTTTTATTTCCAATGGATAATTCAGGAATTATGATGAGCGTCTTATGCGCAATAGTTCCAGCCTGTATCAAGCTCTCGGCATCCCCAACAAAGTTATCTTTTGAAATAACACCTTCTTCCAATAATTTTAAAGCGAACGCAACACTTAGGGTATTGAGTTTGGTTAGAGGCGTATAAATCACTTGATCGGGGTAATTGTTAATTTTTACCGGCATTTCCCATAAGTCGGGCTCAATTAAATTGACTTGAATAGCATTTTCCATTCCGGCTTCCACTAAAGCGATGCTTTTGCTGGTATCTTGCTTTCTATAATCGATGGTTTCGTAATTTCTTCTAAGCACACGGAATTCAATGCGTCGGTTAAGCTCATTTGCAATCGCTTTCTTGTTTTCAGGAAGTTGATTGATAAAATCTTCACTTAGCAGCGTTCCTTCATTAAAAATTAATCCTTTTTTATCGATTGTTTTTTCCAACATTCTGGGTGCACGTTCTCCATATCCTTTAGCGATTAATCGTCCAGGATCGATGCCACGAACAATCATATAATCGACGACAGATTCCGCTCTTTTCTGACTCAAGATATCATTTTGTTCTGCATTTCCCTGCATATCTGTATGTGCTCCAAGCTCAATAACAAGACTTGGATTTGCATCCAAAGTGCCTATTAATCCTCGCAAAGAATCTTCGTAAAGAGGTTTTAGATCCCATTTGGCCAGATCAAAAAGAATTTCGGGGAGAAGGATGGGTTTTTCAGGAATACGCATCAATCGAACGTCTTCCTCAAAGGTTTTGCTATGCTCCAGACCTTTTGTTGATTCACTGATTTTTTGTGTTAAATAGTTTTCCTTTGCTATGCTGATTTCATAATTTTTTTCTCTTTGAAAAGTCGAAGTGGGAAAACTAAATTGGCCTTTTGAATTTGTCTTGCTTTTGCCTATATTTTTAGAATTTGTATACAATAAAACTTCTAAGTCTTTGATTGGTTGCAAACTGTAATCATCTATAATCGTACCTTGAATGGCGAACTCTATAGGAGGCAAACTAAAGGAATAAATGTCTTCTTGTCCGCGGCCGCCGGATCGATTTGAAGAAAAGAATCCGCTTTCGAATTGATTCGGATTAAAAGTAATTCCAAAATCATCGCCTGATGAATTGATAGGGTTACCCATATTCTCTACCTTAGAAGCTGCTGTATCCCCTTTTATAGTCACTCTATACAAATCCAATCCGCCCATGCCAATATGTCCGTTTGAAGCAAAATAGAGCAGCGTATCGTTACGAAGAAATGGAAATAATTCTTCGCCTGATGTATTAATTATTGTTCCCAGATTTCGAGGAAGCATAAATTTATCCCCTTTTTTCTTTCTGTGTGCAATGTAGATGTCTTGTCCGCCGGAACCATTTGGAAAGTCGGCAGAAAAAAGGATTGTATTCTCATCCGAAGAGAGTGTAGGATGACCAATGGAACTGCTACTATCGCCTCCCAAAACCACAATTTTTGGATTGGACCAAAGACGACCGGATTTTTTCACTTCCAGAATGGCGCATCCACTCGCTTTAACTTCCGATTGAAAACAGCGCGTAAAATACATTGTACTAAAACGATCGTTTAAAACGGCTTGACCTTCATTTGCAGAAGTATTGACGGTTTCAGTATCGTCGATGGTTTCGGGAGCAGTCCAAATGCCTTTACTATCTATTCTGCTGGAATACAAATCGCTGAAATCCATTGCGGTCCAGCCATCTTTTGCTTTTCCAACCGCATCTTCTCTTGTGGTGGTATACACAATACTCTGGTAATTTTTATCGAAGTAAGCAGGTGAAAATTCGCTATAACGTGTATTTATTTTACGTATATTTTCAATCTTGTAATTGATTGGATTTTTAGTCCATTCCTGGATCATTTCAACTGATTTTAAACCAATTTGACTTTGTGGATCGTCTGGAACCAAGGCTTGATATTCTTCAAATTGTTTTTTGGCTTCATCGTATTCGGCAAGTCCGAGTAAAATACGAGCGTATTCTTTTTGCAGTTCCGGTTTAGATTCTTGTGCTTTTGCTCTTATTAGGCGTGAATAATATGATTTTGCTCGCTTGAGATTATTCATAAATAGATAAGATCTCGCTATTTGAATATTCACGCGCTCTTTTTCCATACTCTTGTTTTTGATCTTTTTATTTCCTTTTAAATATTTTTGAACTGCGTCAGAATAGCGTTCTTCTGCATATGCCTGATCAGCAATTTTAATATTTCTATTTTGAGCACCTATAAAGGAGATCGAGAGAAGGAGAAATAAGATTAAAAAAATGGAGCGTTGTTTGAGCATAAGAATAAGTTTCTCTTTTAAACCATTAAATTTCTGTTTTATTGTCTTCTGATTTTGTTGCTTTTTCTTCTGAATTATCTACCGACGGTTTGGGAGATGTCTTTTTCTCTATAAGAGATGTTTTTTTTGTGTAAGAATAGGAGCGAGGCTTTTGAATAAGATCTTCATCAATATTAATTTCTCTTTTAATATCATCAGTAGCTTTCCTTATAAAGCGCATTATTTTGCCGAATTTTCGAGCAATTTCAGGCAATTTATCCGGTCCTAGAACAATAAAAATAAACAGGACGATTAGAGCAAGTTCACCACCACTTATATCAAGAAAGAGAAGCATAGAAGGTATCATTAATCTTTTTGTTTTGTGCAAAAATAAAAAAAGTCCCGACACGAATGACGGGACTTTTAATATCGTTATGAATCAGCTTATTTCTTTTTGCTAACTTTTTTTGGTTGGATGTCTTGTTTGTCACCCTTTAATAAATCATAAGCAATTGGACTAGCTGTAAATAGTGATGAATATGTTCCTACTATAACACCTGTTAATAGGGCAAATATAAAGCCTCTGATAATTTCACCTCCAAAAATAAATATGATAAGCAATACAATCATCGTTGTTCCTGAAGTATTCAAAGTACGAGGAAGCGTACTGTTCAATGCGTTATTCATATTTTCTTTCAAGCTGAGTTTTTTATGCAAGCCTGTATTTTCACGAATACGGTCAAAGATAATAACCGTATCGTTGATAGAATAACCGATAATAGTTAGAATAGCTGCAATAAACGCTTGATCTACATCCATACTAAAAGGTAATATACCATAGAAAATAGAGAACAAACCTACGGTGATTAAAGCATCGTGGAACAAGGCCACAACACCTCCAACACCATATTGCCATTTCTTAAAGCGAAGAGTAATGTATCCTAAGATAATAATCAGAGCAAAAAAGATAGCAAAGAAAGCACCGCGAATAATTTCATCCACAATAGTTGGTCCTACTTTTTGCAAGCTTAGAATTCCTACTAATTGTTCTGTATCACCTGTATCACCAGAAAACTGAGTGTAAGTAATACTTTTTTTATAGAATGGACTCAATGCATCAAAGATTTTGTGTTGAACAATTTCATCTACATTATCGCTATCATCATCAATCATATATTGTGTAGTAACTTTAACCTGACGATCAGGACCAAAAGTTTTTACTTCGGGAGAAGTACCAAAAGCATCGGACAAAGCCTTACGGATATCGGTTGTATTTACTGCTTCATCGAAACGAATAATATAAGATCGTCCTCCGGAGAAATCAACGCCAAAACTTAATCCTTTTGTTGCTAAGGAACCAATTCCTACAATCAGGATGACAGCTGAAATGATATAAGCAATTTTACGTTTGCCAATAAAATCAAAATTGACATTGGCTAAAAAGTTTTCTGTATGCTTATTACCAAATTTAACCACTTTATTTTTATCCATCAATCTGGAGAAAATCAAACGAGTAATAAGAATAGCTGAGAATAATGAAGCAAAAATACCAATGATAAGTGTGGTGGCAAAACCTTGAATAGGACCGCTACCAAATATATAAAGTACAATAGCTGTTAACAATGTGGTAACGTTTCCATCTATAATGGCAGAATAAGCGTTTTTATAACCATCTGTAATAGCTAATTGAATGCCTTTGCCTAATCGTAGTTCTTCTTTAATACGTTCGAAAATAATTACGTTTGCATCCACAGCCATACCCAGCGTTAACACAATACCTGCAATACCGGACAAAGTTAATACAGCTCCTAAAGAGGCCAGAACACCAAAGATGAATAAGATATTAGTTATCAAGGCAATGTTGGCTACCCATCCGGCACGATTGTAAAAGAGAAGCATAAACAATAGAACCGCAAGGAAGGCAATAATAAACGACCATAAACCGGAAGTAATGGCTTCTTGTCCAAGACTAGGACCAACAATTTCTTCCTGTACAATAATTGCAGGAGCAGGCATTTTACCTGCTTTCAGAATGTTTGAAATATCTAAAGCTTCTTCAACTGTCATTCCTCCGCCAGATATAGACGAACGTCCACCGGCAATTTCGGAGTTAACATTTGGATAAGAATATACATAATCATCTAAAACGATGGCAATCTGACGACCAATATTGTCACCGGTTAAACGTTTCCATGCTTGAGCACCTTCGCTATTCATCGACATAGAAACTTCTACTCCTCCTGTTGGACTGTATTCTTGAGACGCATCCACAATAACATCACCACCTAAAGCTGGCTGGCCATCGCGTGAGCTAACTTTAATCGCTACCAATTCGTGAACATCTGATCCTTTTTCAACCGGATTGATTGTCCAAAATAAACGTAAATTGCTAGGAAAAACCGTTTTAACTTGCTTCAATAAAGCATTTACGCGTGCAGTATCTTTAACAGAGGCAAATCCAACACGAGCGTTTTTTGCCGGGAAAGATTGTCCTGAGGCATTTTGAACCAAAGAAGGCTGTAAGACAGCCCACAGAGGATTGGCTTCAAGATATTTATCATAAGCGGCTTCTTGATTGGTAGAAGCATCTTGCTCTACTTGCTTAATCAAACTGGATTCAGCAGTATCTGCTTTTTCAGTTACTTGAGTTTCTTCAGCTACTTGCTCTTTATCAGTAAGGATTTTATTTACCTGATTAAGCTCAGCAAGTTTTGCATTGGCTTCGGTAAAATAATCAATTACTTCAGGGAAAGTATAAGTTTCCCAAAATTCGAGTTTGGCAGTTCCTTGCAAAAGCTTACGAACACGAGCCGGATCTTTAATACCTGGAAGTTCAACCAGAATACGCCCTTTTGTTTGTAATTGCTGAATATTAGGCTGAGAAACACCAAAACGATTGATACGTGTATTTAAAATATTGAAAGTACGATCGATAGCGCCGTCAATTTCTTTATTTAAAACAACAATAATTTCATCGTTTGTTGAATTATAACTCACCTTGTCTTTTAATTCGATAGTGCTAAAAACACTAGCAAGGCTGAAATTTGGATCAATTTCGTTAATGGATTCTTTAAACAAATCGATAAAAGCAAGGTCTGTACTTTTTCGCTTTTCCGAAGCTAATGCAATAGCTTGGTTAAAAGTAGCGTTCTTGCTGTAACCGGAAAGAGCCTTGATAATATCAGGAACTGAAATCTCAAGCGTAACATTCATTCCGCCTTTAAGGTCAAGACCAAGATTGAGTTCTCTTTCTTTAACTTCTTTATACGTATATTGTCTAATCCCTATATTGTAAACTACTTCATTTTGAATAGAATCCAAATAGAATTTTTCATTCGTTTTTGAAATAGAATCATAGACTTTACCTTCTATTAGGTTGTCTCCTTTTGCAATTGCTTTTGCTAGCTCTTCAACTTGCGTTGAATTTGCGTATTCGTATGCGTCTTTTTCAACACTTTTGGCAAAATAAGTATAGCTAAGTTGAAAAACGCAAACGAGGGCAAAGGCAATGGCAAAAAATCGTATAGCACCCTTGTTCTGCATGTGTTTTTATATTTGTTTTTTTAAAAAATTTACAATGAGCAAAAGTAGGATAAAATTTCAATCTTTAGAAACAAATTACCAAAAGATTTGGATACTAAACATAACAGACTAAGCTATGAGTAATAGGGGATATTTAATATATTAAAATTCAATAAATTAAATCTATTTATGGTTTTACAACAATACAATTTTCATCCGTTATTTCTCCATCTTTTGAACCAATATGAACCTTGTATTTATTTTGTGAATAAAAACAATAAATTCTATAATCTATATCCAATTCTTAGATGTAAGTTTAATGCTGCTTCCCCTTCATTTTTATAGTAACCGGCACTTTTTGCAAAAAAGTAACGGTAACCAATTCCAATTCCTGTTTCATAAGTAAAGTGCTTTCCAAGATTCCTTTTTATCCCCCAAGTAGGAATAAAAGAGATTTGATTCACGATTTCAACATTGTCATAGTTAGAAATTACAAGCCAATTAGGATGAAAACTGCTTTTAATAGTCAGAAAATTCCCACTGTTACCAAAGATATTTTTAGATTTTGAATGTCTTTTCTTCAAATTATAGTACCATCTGGGTTCAAGCGTAATTACTGGACTAAATAAATATCCTGTTTTTGGATAAAAAGTTCCTGCCCAAAAACCGACATCCATTCCTAATTCAGTTCTTAAAGCAATACTATTTGATATATGGGACTCATTGTGAACCCAAATACCCAATATTCCTGATTGAATTCCATAAGATGACTTTTCGACACTTATAGATTGTGAATTAGCAAAAAAAGTTAATCCAAATAATGCTGTTATTAATAATAATCTATGTTTCATATATTAGTTTGTTTCAGTATGTTGCAATTAAGTCAGATAAATTGTGCACTTGGCATTTTATTACTTTATTTGTAACTAATCAGTATGCTAAAAAGTAAGAAAGGTAAGTGTTTTCAATAATTATCACTTAATCTTTGTGTCACTTTGTGTTTCTCTGAGTAACTTTTTCCGAAGGGATTCCTTTGGAAGTGTAATAGCTATTTCACAGAGAACCACAAAGAAGACACTGAGTATCACAAAGAAAACGCATAAATTTCTTCGAGTTTTGACACTGAATAGTTGCCTTTATTTTATATTTTAAGTCAGTAGTGTACGATTAAAACTTGTCCATCTATTTGAAACGCTTATTAAGTTTTACCTCGTAGAGGTAAAACACGATTGATGTTTGATTTTACAATAATACTAAATTTCCTACGGAGAATTTTCCGCGTAGCAGATAAATTTTTTATTTTGTCTGACAACAATGATTTTGATTCATCAAGTTTTATAAAATAACCATTTCCAGAGTTCTCTGTAATTGACTTTCTTTCCATACATCAGAATTCCAGTACGGTATATTTTAGCAGCTACCCAGGTTGTGAAAATAAAACCTATAATTAAGAGTAATCCCGAAGTTAAAATCTGCCAATAAGGAACACCAAAAGGAATCCGAATCATCATAATTATTGGAGAAGTTAGGGGAAACATCGACATCCAAAAGGCTACCGAACCATGTGGATTTGTAATAATAAATTGGGCCATTACGATACTTAATATCAAAGGAATGGTAATTGGCATCATAAATTGATGGGTGTCAGCTTCACTATCCACCGCTGAACCAACAGCGGCAAATAAGGCTGCATACAATAAGTAACCTCCAAGGAAATAAAATAAGAAAGCACCTAAAATTACGGGGTAATCAATAGCTAAAAGCGCATCGATAAAGAATCCTATATTTTCGTCTTGTTGCTGTGTGTCTGCTGTTTCATCCATTATAGTTTCTACCGGTGCATCGGGAAATAAACCTTGGCTTGTTTCAATGATTTGGCCTTTTTGAAAGGCTTTTAATTCATCCTGATAAGCATATTGGAATCCAAAAACAAGTGTGGAAGTTAATAACACCCAAAGCATAAATTGTGTAAAACCAACCAGTGCAATGCCCAGTATTTTCCCCATCATTAATTGAAACGGTTTTACACTTGAAATAACTACTTCAATTATTCGACTGGTTTTTTCTTCGATTACGCCACGCATAACCTGAGCGCCAAAAAGAAAAATAAAGAAATAGATTAAAATAGAGCTGAACATTCCGACAGCCATACTTATTTCTGTAGAGTTTTTTTCTTCATTTCCGCTATCATCCACTTTTATAGAACTTATAAAAACATTTGTTTTGATGGATAGAAGTGTTTCTGGATCGATGCCATGCAAGGCTAGTTTCTGAGCTTCGATTTCTTTTTTCATCACGCCTTTAATGTAGTTTTTTACATCTAAGCTAGCTTGGTTTTTACTGTATAAGATGGCCGTATTAGGGACATGTAAGTCAGGTTTGGGAATATAGAGCAAAGCATAATTGTCCAGTTTATTTAGATTCTCCTTAGCTGCTTTTAGTTGAGGAACGGCTTCTACAAATTGCAAATTTTCGTCCCCCTCAAATTTATCCAAGAAAACACCTGTTTCATCTAAGACACTGATTACTTTTGCTTCTTCTGAAAATCCCGATAGATAAATTGGAATTATCCAAATGGAAGCCATTAAAAGAGGTCCTAGAAAAGTAAGTAGGATAAAGGAACGTTTTTTTACTCTTGTAAGATATTCTCGTTGTATAATTAGGCTAATTTTACTCATCTTATTTTATTTTGAAGAAGCATTCACACTTTGTATAAAAATCTCGTCCATACTGGGAAGAATTTCTTTTAAACCCAGTACATCATAATCTTTCATTAGAAATTTCATCAAATCGTTGGGTTTGCTTCCTTTTTCAATTTGAAATTTGGTTTTGTTTGATCCGTTGGAATGTCCTTGATCTAAAATGTTCAAAAAGACGGGGAGATTGGATTTCATTTTTTCCTTGTCTCCAAGCCATTCCACCTCGTAAATATTGTCTTTAAAGCGATTCTTAATGCTTTCAACTTCTCCTTCAAGTATTGTTTTTGATTGATTGATAAGGCTGATATGATCGCAAATTTCTTCGACGGAAGCCATATTATGTGTCGAAAAAATGATGCTGGCGCCTTCGTTTTTCAAATTTAAAATTTCTTGCTTGAGCAAATGGACATTGATAGGATCGAAACCACTAAAAGGCTCATCGAAAATAAGTAGTTTTGGTTTGTGGATAATTGTAACAATAAATTGTATTTTTTGTTGCATTCCTTTCGAAAGCTCTTCCACTTTTTTGTCCCACCAATCACCAATGTCGAATTTTTCGAACCAAATTTTTAATTCCCGAATAGCATCGGCACGAGATAAACCTTTTAGTTGGGATAAATAAATGGCTTGTTCTCCAACCTTCATTTTTTTATATAATCCACGTTCTTCAGGAAGATAACCAATGCGATAAATATCAGTTGGCTGTAGTTTTCTTCCTTCAAAAAATAGCTCGCCTTCATCGGGGCCAATTATTTGATTTATGATGCGTATCAAAGTTGTTTTTCCTGCACCATTCGGGCCTAGTAATCCGAAAATGCTTTGCTCCGGAACAGCAATGCTCACTCCATCAAGGGCGGTGTGCGCTGCATAACGTTTGACTATATTTTTAGATTCAAAAAGCATATTTTACTTATTTTTTAGCAAATATAAGGAAGCTCTTGGATTCTGGGGGATAAATGGATTTTTTTGGGTTGCTTGGTATAGTGATACGATGACATTGGATCGTCTTAGGTTATAGTGATACGATGACTCCAAGTCATCGTATCACTTTAGGGAAAGAAAAAGGCACAAAAAAAGGGTAAGCTACTTGCATCGCACCGCTACAACCTCATACCCTTGCTACGTTCCCGTCCTGGGGGAGTTCTGAGGGAGCTGGTCGTACAAGACTTACCCCGTGCAAAAGTACAAATGTTTTCGGTTTTGCAAAGTATTTTTTGCCTTTTCAAACTTGATTTTTACCTTCTAGAAAACCAATGATTTAGGAAAAAATAAGAAAATCTAGGAAGAAAAAACTATTCAGATTTCACTAATTTTTCTACTTTAATTACCCTTTCATTACTATCTTTTAGGCTAACCATATAAATTCCTTGTTTAAGTTGGCTGATATCCGTTTTCTTTGTTTTGGATTTTAATACGAGTCTGGCAGTTAAATCATAAATCTCCAAACTGAATTCACCTTCAAAATCAATGTTTAAAGTGCTTTTTGCAGGATTTGGATAGATAAGTTTTTTACTCAGATCGAAATTTTCATCGATTCCAACAGAGGTACATGTTGATATTTTTTCTGGATTGGAGCCATCCAAATCCATTTTGTAAATACTCCAAGTTCCTGTTCCTCCCGGATTGAATGAGTAATAAATTTTTCCATTTGTTGGATGGAAAAATGGGAAAGCATAGCAATCTTTGTATGTTGAATGTGTCAATGGAATCCAATTTAAACCATCTGCGTCAGCGGTCACAATATCACAACCTGTATTATATCCACCAGCATATTCATTGGTATAGAAGGCAATTTTTGAACCATCGGCATTAAAATGCAAACCGGAATCCATATCACTTAATGGATCGTTATAAGGAGTAATATCAACCCTATTACTGCCGTCTAAATCCATTTGTACAAAGTGGTTATCAGCATTAAAACCTTTACTCATTATTATCTTAGTACCAGAAGGATTATAAATAGGTGCACTTTGCCAATAAGCACCTGTTTCATTTGTTAATTGTATTCGATCGGTTCCATCAATATTCATTGTAAATATTTCAGGGTAATCTGTATTATCCCAAGCATCAAAGACAATTTTGGTTCCATCCGGAGAGAAATTGGGATAACCATCATAAACACCATTGTCTGTCAATTGAGTAAGGTTTGTGCCATCATTATTCATAATATAAACTTCGGCAGTTGAACCATAATTCCCATATTGAAAGACAATTAATGATCCATCATAACTTATGGCAGGATAAAGTTTATCAACAGTATCATCGTTAGTTAGACGAACTGGGTTTGATGATCCATCGATATCTACTCGATAAATTTCAAATTTTCCACCGTCTCGATCTGATGAAAAATAAATATGATTCCCGTCCGGGGAAATGGCAGACCAATAGTTGTTACATGCATCTTGAGCTATTGCTAAGTTGTAAATGAATAGAAGAGAAAAGAATGTAAAGATTTTTTTCATAATGCTATTTTTTAAATGAGAATCAATGTTTTGGATTAAAGCTCTAAAGATAATCATTTTAGGAATCGTTTTCAAAAAAAATAAAATTGCATCAACAAACTTTTCCACAAAGGTGTGAGGTATAATTTGAGTTCAACTAAATAAAATTTGTACTTTTGCCGCCATTAAAAAGCAAGAGGAATGAGCGATTTACCACAAGATAATATTACCCACGAAGGCATTATTAGTCATTTGACCAAAGACGTGATTAGGGTGATGATTGTTTCCAAAGCGTCTTGTGCATCTTGTCAGGTAAAAGGAGCCTGTTCGGCTTCGGATGTGGAGGAGAAAAATGTGGACGTAAAAAGAGGTTTGTACGACAATTATCAAGTCGGAGATAAGGTGACCGTGATGATGGATCAATCGCTTGGAACCTGGGCGGTTATGTTTGGTTATGTTTTTCCTTTCTTGGTTTTGTTGATTGGACTTATAGTTTTTACTCAAACTTTGGAAAGCGAAGGTCTTGCCGGATTATTAGCTCTGGCTTTACTCGCACCTTATTATTTGATTCTATATCTATCACGGAAACAAATAGACAATACGTTTCAGTTTAAGATTGTTTTTTAAATAAAAAGTTGCAGGAAATAAGTTAGTTACTTGCGTCTAAGTAATTCAGATTCAATTTTTTGTAGAACATCAAACTGTTCTTGGGAGATTGATTCGGATAAAGAATTCCTGTAATATCTTTTAAGATTAAATCGGGGCGATAATTGCCTGTTTCCCAAAAATCATTGCCTCCCATTTTGCGAGTTCTGTTAATGTTTGAATAAATCTTTTCGTTTTTCACCGAATTTAAAATACTGTATTTTTCCTGTTTGATATGCTCGATATCTGCCACGTTTTGCCCAAATGTGGTAAACCAATAATCGGCCGAAGCTCCTTTTTCCAATACCACTTCGACATCGATAGGTAAACTTCCTGTTTTATCGTTGTCTTTCCATAAATATTTTGCACCTGCGTCTGCATATATTTTTGCAATATAGCTTTGTCCACCAGCTACATACCACACTCCATTATACTCTTCGCCGTGCAAAATTGTTGGTCTTATCACATTTCCGGAGTGTTGTTTTTTTATTGCCAGATAATTTGTTTTTACCATATTGAAAATAGAATCAGCTTCTCTTTCCTTGTCAAATAAAAATCCGAGCGCTTTAATCCATTCGGCTCTGCCTAGAGGATCCGTTTCCATCCATTCGATCATAAAAAGAGGCGGAATTCCCATTTTAATTAACATTTGATGATCGGTATTTACGGTGTTCCAGCCATTGGTAATCACTATATCGGGATGGAGAAGAAGTATGCGTTCTTTATTAATTTGGACTGCATTGCTTGTTTGGATTAGCTCTCCTTTATCGAGTTTCTCTGCATATTTCTGTTCATAGAAAAAGCGGGGATCAGTTATTCCTTTTACTAAGGATTCTAAATCCAAAGCTTTTAAAGTCGCTGCTTGAGCTGCTGTGTGCAAGGCAATAGATTTTGGCGTGTGATGAAAATAGAAAGTTAATTCATTTTCATTGGAAGGAGGCTTTATGCTGTCTTTTAGAACATAATAAGTAGCGTAAACTTTGTAGTTGTCCCAAGGATTTAATATGCTGAGCTTTTTATAATGTTCATTCGATTCAATGCTAAAGCCCTTGGCATATTTTACACCAGATGACCTTTTCTGCTTTTCTTTTTCTTGCTGAAAAGTACAAGAGTTTAGAAAGATAAAGACCAAATATAGAAGCAAGATCTTTTTCAAATTTTCAAATTTTTTGAATTGTTGTATTTTTTTAGTGAGTCTTTGTGCATGCCTTCGAGTCCCTTTGTGGTGGGAAAATGTTTTATCACAAAGTAACACAAAGGATAGCAATAAGAAACCACAAAGTATCTTTATTATAATTATTTATTCCGTTTTAACGATGAACCATTTGGTGCAATGCCAACTAAATAATTACCTAATTCTGCACCTGATTCGCTATAACGATAAAGTTTTCCTCTTTCGGTAAAGTTTAAAGCTTCATAGCCAAAAATAACACCATCTTCTGGATTGACATCAAAACCATAGAATGATTTATTTATCAGCTGTGTTTCTGTAAAGGAAGCATCACTTATGTTAAAAGTGTAAATTCCATTAAACCCAAACCCAGCACCAATATAAAGCTTATCGCCATCAGAATTTATAGCCAATTTTGATGGATGCTGCTCATCAAAAAGAGGAATTTCTTTTATGATTGCATTTGTTGAAGCATTGATTTGTACCAACTTTGCTGGACGATGTCCTATTGGAGTCCAATTTTCATCGTATAATGCACTTCCTGAACATAATACCCACAGGTTATCGTTTTTATCAACGACCATGGATTTTGGATTTGCTCCAACTTCAATTGTTTCTAAAACGGTTTTAGTAGTAGGATCGATAACGCTTAGTGTATTGTCAAAACCCCAACCACCACTATTGGTCACAAAAAGTTTGTTATTAAGTAAAACCATAGCTTCAGGACCTAATCCTGTGGAAACAGAATCGGTAACACTTAAAGTATTTACATCAATAATATACACTTTTCCATCAGCACCCCAAGTACCCCAAGCAGAGGCATAGGCTGTATTCTCATCACCGATAGCATACCGTACTTGAGTTAATTTTTGGATTGCACCCATTTCTACAAAACTCTTGGCATCAACCACTTCAATCTTATTAGAATTATTGATCTGAATAAAAGTATAATCACCAATACGGCTTACCGATTGAACTACATCGCCTAAACTTCTGCTGTTTTCGAGCTGAAATATTTCATTTGTAACAGAGTCGGTATTAGGGTTGTAATAACTGATTGATCCGTTTCCGGCACCAAAGGTACCTTCATTGCTAATTAATACTCCGGCACCATATTCTCCATAATCAGGAGTATCTTCGGTTTTAGTACAACTCACAAATAAAAGCGAGAATACAAATAAATAAATAATGTTTTTAAGTTTCATTTTGTGTGATTTAATTAAAATTATAGTGAATACTGATTTGATAATTTCTTCCGGGTAAAGCATAGTTTTCCATACTTTGATATTCTTGATTGAATACATTATTCAAGCGAAAGCTTAGTCCCCAGTTTTGCTTCTCCTTTTTGAATGAGCTACTTAAAATAATATTTGTTAAAGGGTAGGCGTCCAACCATTTGGTATTATCTGCTGTGGTAAATCGCTTTCCAACATACTGCTCTTCAATAGATAGATTTCCAAGTGGATACTGAAAGGAAATGAAAGCTTTTGCTTGATGCTTAGGTGTGTAAATAAGCTGCTTATTTAAGATGGCATCCGTTTCATTACCTGCTTTTTTCTCTAATGTTGAAGGATTAAAGGAATAATGAAGCTCGAAATTCAGTTTTAATTTTTGTACGGTTTTACTGAACTTAAGGTCTGTTTCAATTCCTCTTGACCAGACTTCTTTTTGATTCTGAGGAATCCAGATGCCTTGAATAGGAATCCATAAGATTAGGTTTTTGATATAAGTATTGAATGCTGATAAACTAAGGCTGAAATTGCTTTTGTTGTTTGCTTTTTGGAAAGAAGCACCAATATCTTGCGCCCAAGCCGATTCAGGCAATAAATCGGGATTGCCCTGGGCAAATCCACCTTGCCAGAATAAATCGTTAAAAGTGGGTTGACGGTAATTACGAGACACTTTGCCCGAAAATTGTAAATATTCACCAAGCTTATAAGTTAAACCAAGGGCAGGAGTGGCTTGACTCCAATTCTCATCAATAATTTCTTGTCGGATACTACTTGAAATATGTAATGTTTTCTCGGTATTCCAAACTTTATAGCTTAACAAAAATGCTAAATTATTTCGGTGACTAATTTGAGCATAATTATCAGATTCTCCCCAATCAATCCTTTCGTGAATACCAAAATTTAATAAATGATTTGTTTTTATTTTATAATTAAGCTCCGTTTCAAGTATAGCACTTCTGGATATATGCTTGGCATAAATTCTACTTAAGGAATCGTTATAGATTAGTTTAGAACATAGTAACCCCACACGAGCCATTAAATCATATTGAGATGTGGAAAGTGTGTAATCTGTAGAGAAACGTAAGGCTTCATCGGTTTGCAATTGTTTGCTCACCAGTATAGTCATATTTGGAGGCAATTCACGTGTGGATTTTTGAAGCCATATGTGTGTGTTTATTTGTTGGTTTTCTGCAAGTAAAAACCTACTGTCTTGACTTATTCCAAAATATTTTACTGTTGCATTTGTCTGTGTCATTTCAGGATGCCCGAACTGCTGAGTGTTTTCAAAAGGAAAATCATTCTCGGCTTGACGATAGAAAAGGCGTAATGAAGCAGCCGTTTTTTTTCCTCCTTTTTGGATGGATGCTTGTGCGAAATAACTACTAAAGCTTCCAATTCCAACATTAACAGATGTTTTTAATCCCGTTTGAAATTGTGCTTTGCTTTGCATTAAAATAGCGCCTCCGATGGCTCCACTTCCAAATAATGCTCCTGAGCCACCGTATTGAACTATTAACTCGTCAACAGCTTGTAAAGGAATAAGTTCCAGATTAGTTCCTCCATTTAAAGGATCTTGCAAATTGATTCCATTCCATAAAATGGCCGTATGTGCAGCCGAAGTTCCTCTTAAACTGATGCTTGTATTGCCGGAAATTCCGTATGATTTAAGGTATAAAGTGGAGAGACTGTTTAGTGCTTCGGCCACCGTGCTAGCAAAATGATTGGATTTTGAAGTGGAGTCAATTCTTTGCTGTTTGCTTCCTTCCGAGAACTGTTCAAATCGATAGGAGTTGATACTAATTTCTTGCAGTAGCACCGAAGTATCATAGGAATCCTGAGCAATGGCCGCTGTTGCGAACATGCAGAAAAACAAAACAATCAATTTCCTCTTTAGCATTATTGATATTTAAAATCATTAAATAATCAACAACATCTTTTGCTAAATAACGGGATTACAAAGGGTAAAATGACTTTCGTCAAACTACTTATTGCCTTTTCACCGAAAGCATTAAATATTGTATTCGAATGGCAGGTCTTCTGACTTATCCCGATTTTAGACTTCCTTCCCATCCGCCAAGGCGGACAGTGGGTTTGAGGTGCTAAAACCATCATCCGTTAGTGTTCGACTGAACTTTAGTCGAAGTCTGACGGATCAGGCATTACAGCAGCGGGAACTGTTCAGGATTCTCACCTGATTCCCTTTTAAAGGATTACACAAAAGTGAACCCTTTACCATTTTGAGCAAAGGTAGGTAATTTTGTATTCGCAAAACAATTGTTTGAAAAATGTTTATAAGTGCCTAGAGTGAGCTTAAGTTATGAGTGCCTAAAGTTGAAAGTGCCTGAAGTAAATTAAAGTTAGAGGAGTCTTAAGTGAGTCAACTTTAAATACTCTTAACTTTAAATACTCTTAACTTTAAATACTTCTAACTTATCTAACCACAATCTCATCTGCAAAAATCCAGCTCTTATTTCCTGCTCCAACATGCCAATCGGGGCAATTCCCTCTGTTTTTTGCTAGGACTTTTATATAACGCACTTTTCGAAAAGGAATAAGGTTTATGCTAAATTTTTTAATTATTCCTCCATTGTGTTTTTCATCAACATCATTAGGAACAATTCCTGCTAAAGCCCAATCTAAACCATTATTGGAAGTGTAAAACCGGACTTCTTCCGGCATAAAAATCCAGGAATATATGTCTTGTATACAACCCAATTCGAGTTGTTTGACGGTTTGAGTTTTACCTAAATCAAGAATAGCTTCCAAATCAAGTCCATAAAATCCTTGCCATGTACCTGTTTTGAAATTTTCATTTCCTCTTACCTGATCAATTAATGCTAAATCGCCTCCGGCTGAATAAAGTTTGCTGTATGGGTTTGTTAATGTGATACTTGTATTTCCATCCACTTTATAAAAGGAAGCTTCAATTTGTTGGCTTTTTCCAAATTCAGGGTGTATTGCAAGTGCTTTAAAATGAGTCGATTTATTAATATTGAAAGGAGAGCTGAATTTTAGTGATTCTTTTGTTGGCTTTGATTCATCAATAGTATAAAAGATTTGAGCGTCACTTAATAAATTACTCATGTCAATTTGCAAACTATCGCGAAAAGTCAAAGCTTCTGAACTTATACTTGGCGTTGGACAAATCCTATTCTTATCTATTATCTGAAAAGGTCTTTGTTCAGGTGCTTTTCCCCATTCCTGATTTGGAACATTATTCATCGAAAAACATAATTCTCCACCTTGCATTAAATCACTATGTGATAAAAAAGAATTTGGATAATTCTCTCCGTTTAATGTTGCCTTTTGAATAAAGTATTTTTCGCTAGAAGCATTTTTTGCTGAAACAATAAATGTTTTTCCGTTTTCAAGCTGAATGCTTGCTTTGTCAAAAGTGGGGGTTCCAATAACATACTTATTTGATGCGGGAGTAACGGGATAAAAGCCCAAAGCACTCATCACATACCAGGCCGACATCTGACCGCAATCTTCGTTTCCACTCAATCCATCGGGATTATTTGAATATAATTCCGTTTTTATTTGATGAACAATTTCTTGTGTTTTAGCTGGTTTTCCAATATAATTATACAGATAGGCCATATGATGACTAGGCTCGTTTCCATGTGCATATTGACCTATTAAACCTGTAATATCAGACTGTTGACGACCTGATAATTCTTCGTTGGTACTAAATAATTCATCGAGTTTTTTATCAAAAGAAGCGTCACCACCCAATAATTCGATTAAGCGGTTGATGTCTTGAGGAACAAATAAACTGTATTGCCAGGAATTGGCTTCCGTAAAATGAAAATTGACTTCCGTTGGCGAAAAGGGTTGTTGCCAACCGCCATTGATGCGTGCTCGCATAAAACCCGTAGAAGAATCGAAAACATTTTGATAGTTTTGCGCTCTTTTATTAAAATAGATTTCATTTGTGGTGTCATTTAAATATTTGGCAATTTGAGCAATACACCAGTCGTCGTAAGCATATTCCAAAGTTCTGGAAACACTTTCGCTTTCTTCATCGGCTTTAACATAGCCAAAATCCATATAATTTTTCAAACCAAACAAATCCATTTTGGCGCTTTTTTGCATCGCTTCAAAAGCTAATTTTTGATCAAAATCGCCGATGTTTTTCATTATCGCATCCGCAATTACAGGAACAGCATGATATCCAATCATACAATTGGTTTCGTTGGCCGCCAATTCCCAAACGGGTAATAATCCGCCTTGCTCATACATTAAAAGCATACTTTTAATCATATCGTTGGTTCGCTTTTGATCGATAATACTCAAAAGAGGATGCTCAGCTCGAAAAGTGTCCCAAAGTGAAAAAACGGTATATACCGGATGATTGGCTTGATGAATTTGTTGATCATGCCCACGGTAATTTCCATTTACATCGGAAAATAAGTTTGGAGCCAATAAGCTGTGATAGAGCGCTGTATAGAAAATAGATTTGTCGGTTTTGTTTTTACCTTCAACCTTTATCTTGCTTAATTCCTTTTCCCATTTTTCATTTGCAGATTGTTTGATCTTATCAAAATCCCAATCCGGAATTTCTGTTTCAAGATTGTTTCGAGCTCCATCTATACTTACCGCTGAAATTCCTACTTTCACTAAAATTTCTTCTCTTTCTTTCGTTTGAAAATTGACCCAAGCCTTTAAATCAAGTGCTTTTGCAGTTTTTAGTCCTGGATTTAATTTTCCATTTTCAGCTATTCCAAAAGAACGAAAAGGTTTTGAAAATTGCGCAACAAAATATATATGCTGATTGTCAGCCCATCCTTTGCTTTGACGTTTTCCACTTATCGTAGAATCATTTTCAATAGTTATTTCTAAGCCCAATATTTTTTCGCTCACTACCGATTCGGTTAAATCAATAATAATATGAGCAGAATCATTTTTTGGAAAAATATATTTATGAAATCCGGTTCTTTCAGTACTTGTTAATTCTACATCGATATTATAATCTTCCAGATTAATTTTATAGAATCCCGGTGAAGCCAATTCGCTTTGATGAGAAAAAGCAGAACGATAACCTGCTTCAGTTCTTGAAGAATTACCCGGATTCGTTTGTAGTTTTCCAACGGTGGGCATAAGGCGAATATCCCCATAATCGCCAACACCTGTGCCACTTAAATGAGTGTGGCTAAAACCTAAAATGGTGGAATCGGAATAATGATAACCTGAACAGCCATCCCAATCATTGATACGTGTATCGGGACTCAGCTGAACCATTCCAAATGGAAGAGTAGCCCCTGGATAGGTGTGACCGTGGCCGCCGGTTCCGATAAATGGATTGACATAAGAAGTAATTTCTTTTGGTTCCTGAGTACAAGAAAATAGACTAAGCACAATAAGTACTAAAAAGAAAGATTGTATCGATTTTGACATAATTATGGTATTTATATCTACAAAGATGACAAAAAAAGTGATCATTCCGAATGATTCTGCACCTCGAATGGAATGAGAGGTCTTCTTCTAATGAAACAGATCTCTCTCCGTCAGCCGACGGATCGAGATGATGTGATGTTGCGCTCTGTCGAAATGACAGAATTGGAGTTTATTCTTTTATTTGATCCAGACTTTTAATCACAGTTTTAATAATCTCATCAACTTCCTCCAATGTAATGGTCAAAGGAGGAGCAATACGGAAACTGTTTCTGTTGAACAAAAATTGATCAACAATTAAACGGTTTGAAAATAGTTTTGCCATGGCTTGTGTGGCTGATTCTTCATTAATAAGTTCCACCGCCAACATCAATCCAATTTGTCGGATTTCTTTTACCAAAGGATGCCCAAGGATAGCATCTGCAAATCGCTTTCCTTTCTTATCTGCTTGTTGGATAAGATCGGTTTCAGTCAATACTTCCAAACTCGCCAATGCAGCAGCTGCACTCACGGGATGACCTCCAAAAGTAGTGATATGACCCAAAGTAGGTTGAGAATGTAATAGATTCATTTTTTCTTTTGAAGATACAAATCCACCTATTGGCATACCGCCTCCCATTCCTTTGGCTAAGGTGATTATATCGGGAATAAAATCGTAATTTTCAAAGCTGAAGAGTTTCCCTGTTCGTCCAAATCCCATTTGGATATCGTCTAAAATCAGTTCACAACCAACTTCAGTACAACGTTCTCGCATGGCTTTTAGATAACCTAGTTTTGGTAAAATAATCCCGGCTTCTGCCTGAATGGCTTCCACGACAACAGCAGCTGTTTTTTTTGTGATTTGTGATAAGTCCTCAAAATTATTAAACGCTAAGAAGCGAATGTCGGGGAGAAGAGGACGAAAAGCATATTTCAGTTCTTCGTTTCCCAAGATGCTCAAAGCTCCTTGTGTTCCTCCGTGATATGCGTTTTTGAAAGCGATAATTTCGCTTCTGCCAGTACTTCTTTTGGCTAATTTCATAGCTCCTTCAATAGCTTCGCTACCCGAATTGACCAAAAAAACTGCATCTAAATTTGCCGGTAGATTTTCGGCTAATTTTCCGGCGAGTTGCACTTGTGGTGATTGAATAAATTCGCCATAAACCATCAGATGCATATAGCTATCCACTTGCTTTTTAATGGCTTCTACAACTTTTGGATGGCGATGACCGATATTGCTGACTGAAACACCGGAAACCAAATCGACGTATTTTTCTCCTTTATCGGTGAATAGATAAATGCCTTCGGCTTTTATAATTTCTAAAGCTTCAGGAACATTGGCAGGAACGGCTAAATGTTGATAGTATAATTGACGGTTAGAAAGGTGCATAATTCGGCTTTTTTGCAAAGGTAGAAATAAAGTGAAGAAGTCGAAGGTAAGAAAGTTGAAAAATCAAAGGTTGAAAGGACGGGCTATTCTGTCATGCCGAGTGATAGCGAGGCATCTCCTTCTATTGGAACAGATTTACCTGCGGTAAGGGCTTCGCCGTTCTCCTACACTCCGTTTCGTCGAAATGACGGGTTTGTTTTACTCCAATTTTCTAAAAATACAGATCTCGCTCTCCTTGCTTAATCCGCTCAATACGAGTTTTTATTTCATCCGTATTCTTAAATTCCTCCAAATCAACTAAATTCTTTTCTATCACTTTCCAACCTTTTTCAGCAGTAGAAGGCTTGGCATAATCCATTATATATTCTGCCAATGTTAGAATCGCGTTTGCAGAACAAAAACGTTTAATAAATCCTGGAACTGAGAATTCCATAAAGTGTTCTCCTGTTCTTCCTAAGCGATAACAAGCGGTACAAAAACTTGGCAAATAAGAATCGTCGAGAAGCTCATCAATCACATCTCCTAAAGAACGATCGTCATTAATCTTAAACTGCTCGCGATTAAGGTTTTGATCCACGATGTCTTCTTCTTTCTTGGCATATTCTCCAAGCTCAATTTTTGTTCCGGCATCAATCTGAGAAACCCCAAACTGAAGGACTTCTTTACGAATGGCTTCCGGTTCGCGAGCCGTGAGTATCATTCCTGTATAAGGAACAGCAAGACGAAGTATAGCAACTAAGCGTGTAAAATCTTCGTCGGATACTTTATATTTTTCTTCTTGTTTAAAAGTAGAGGCAACTTGTAAACGAGGAAATGAAATAGTATGAGGACCAACGTTATAACAAGCTTCTAAATGGTTAGCGTGTCTTACTAAACTTAAAACTTCGAAACGCCAATCGTGCAATCCAAATAAAGCACCAATTCCTACATCATCAATGCCGGCTTCCATAGCTCGGTCGAGCGATGTCAAACGATTATTGTAATCGCGTTTAGCGCCACTTACATGGTATTTCTTATAGGATTCGGGATGATAAGTTTCCTGGAAAACCTGATAGGTTCCTATTCCTGAATCTTTAACGGTTTTAAAACCTTCGATTGAAAGTGGTGCCGCATTGATATTTACACGACGAATTTCGCCATTGCCTTTTTTTACACTATAAACCACTTTTACTGTATGAGCAATAAATTCAGGAGTATATTCAGGATGCTCTCCGTAAACTAAAATCAAACGTTTTTGACCATTATCCTGGAGGGCTTCTACTTCTTTTACTAATGATTGGTCGTTGAGCGTAGTTCTGATTTGTTCTTTATTTGAAACTCTGAAACCACAGTATTTGCAGTTATTCAGACATTTGTTTCCAACATAAAGTGGCGCAAATAGAACAATACGATTTCCGTAAACTGTTTCTTTTAATTTATGAGCGCCTTCTTTTATTTTTTTGATGGATTCCGGATCATTGGCGTTTACTAAAATGGCCGTTTCCTGAAGCGTCAGTCGTTTTTTGTTTAATGACTTCTGAATAACTTGATCTACAAGCTCAGGAGTAGCAATACTGTGGTCTATTAAACTATTAATTTCTTCAACGTCGATAAACGATTTCATGCTTTGATCGGCGATCTTGTATTTTTCCGGTGTAAACTTCATAATTTGATGCAAAAATATCTACTGTTAATCAATTCACAAAGATACATCTTTTTTTAATATTCCACTATTTTGGTATCAATATTCCTATTTATTTTGAAATAGAATTAAGTACTTATAGATTAAGCTCTAATGTTTGTTTAGCTCGGAATAATCATGTTTTTTGCTGGCTTCAGCAACATTTCCTAAATATTCTTTTCTGCGAAGTCGGTGAACGGAATGAGCTTTTAGTTTAGCCAGTATTATATTGTAACATATAGTTTGTTTTAGTGATACGATGACTCGAAGTCATCGTATCACTTCTATAATCCATTAAATATGAATCACTTCATCATAAGCAGCTGCTACAGCTTCCATAATAGCTTCCGACATTGTTGGATGAGGATGGACAGCTTCTATAATTTCTCGTCCTGTGGTTTCAAGTTTTCGAGCGACAACGGCTTCTGCAATCATTTCTGTTACATTATCACCAATCATATGACATCCTAACCATTCGCCATATTTGGCATCGAAAATAACTTTTACAAAACCTTCTTTATTTCCACCGGCACTTGCTTTTCCGGAAGCGCTAAAAGGGAATTTGCCGACTTTAATTTCATATCCCGCTTCAATAGCCGCTTTTTCTGTATAACCAACACTGGCAACTTCAGGATTTGTATAAGTGCAACCGGGATTGTTATTATAATTCATCGGGCTAGGGTGGTGGCCGGAAATTTTCTCAACACAAATAATTCCTTCGTGAGAAGCTGTATGCGCTAGAGCAGGACCAGGGATGATATCGCCAATGGCGTAATAGCCATCCACATTGGTATGGAAATATTCATCAACCAAAACTTTTCCTCTTTCCGTAGCAATTCCGGTTTCTTCCAATCCAATAGCTTCTATATTGGTAGCAATGCCAACGGCTGAAAGAACTATATCAGCTTCAATTTTTTCTTCGCCTTTTTTGGTTTTGATTGTTACTTGGCATTTAACTCCTGAGGTATCCACATTAGTAACTTCACTAGAAACCATTACTTTCATTCCGGCTTTTTTAAAGCTGCGTCCCAACTGTTTAGAAACTTCTTCGTCTTCAAGAGGGACAATATTGTTTAAAAATTCAACAAGAGTTACTTTCGTGCCCAGACTATTATAGAAATAGGCAAATTCGGAGCCAATAGCGCCTGAACCAACAACTACCATCGATTTGGGTTGTTTGTCGAGTGTCATTGCTTGGCGGTAACCAATAATTTTTTTACCGTCAATAGGCAAATTAGGTAATTCTCGAGAACGCGCTCCGGTAGCAATAATGATATGATCAGCGGAATATTCTTTGGTTTTACCATTAGCATCTGTTACATCAATTTTTTTGTCGGGTTTAATTTTACCAAAACCTTGAATTAAATCGACTTTGTTCTTTTTAAATAAGAATTGAATACCATTGCTCATATTTTCGGCAACTCCACGGCTGCGTTTTACAATGGCTTCAAAATCGGCTTCTATTTCACCGGCAATTTTAATTCCATAATTACTAGCGTGAGATGCATAATTATACACCTGAGCGCTTTTTAATAAGGCTTTGGTTGGAATACAACCCCAGTTTAGGCAGATTCCGCCCAATTCTGCTCGCTCAATAACTGCTACTTTTTTGCCCAATTGGGATGCGCGGATGGCAGCAACATAACCACCTGGTCCACTGCCTAATACAAGTATATCATAATTCATATTGATTCTAAATTAGGGTTTAATTTTATGCAAATCTACGAAATTATCTGTCAATTGAAAACGAAAACAAATTCCATCTTCGTTATAAAGAGTTAAATCAGTGAGACTATGATTTTATTTTTCAAAATCATTTAGCCGAACTGATCCCGAGCGATAGTCGAGGGATCTCATGGGTTTTATTAAATCGTTGAGCTCTTCCGACCATGCCGGAATCGGTTCCACACATCTTGATGCGTATTAAAAAATCAAGATTCCATTGAGATACCTCGTCAGCTTGCTACGAGGAGTTTTATTAATGTTTAATACAATCTCAATTAGCTATCCATTACTTTTCCGTACAAATCGAAGCTGTCGGCTTTGGTGATTAGAATAGTGTAAAAAGACCCGATCTTAAGATCATCTTGTTCTCCACAAATTAGAACTTCATTATCAACTTCAGGCGAATCATATTCCGTGCGACCAACATAATAAATATCTTCTTTTCGATCGATTATCACTTTGTATAGATCACCAATGCGATTTTGATTTATTTCATCGGAAATACTTTGTTGTAGTTCCATCAGCTGCTCTTTACGCTCTTGCTTAATTTCCTCAGGAACATTATCTTCTAATTTGAAAGCGGCGGTATCTTCTTCCGGCGAATAGGTAAATACACCCAAACGTTCAAAACGGGCTTCTCGTACATAATCTAGAAGCTCATTAAATTCTTCTTCCGTTTCATTGGGGTAACCCACAATAAAAGTGGTGCGAATGGCGACTCCCGGAACTTTGTCACGCATAGATTGAACCAATTCTCTTGTTCCTTTCCCTGTATGACCACGTTTCATCGAACGCAAAATTCGATCGTTGATATGTTGCAATGGAATATCGATATAATTGGTCACTTTGGGTTCATCTCGAATAAGATCCAAAACATCTTCCGGGAAATTGGTAGGGAAAGTATAATGCAAACGAATCCATTCAACACCCTTAATTTTTGTAAGCTCTTTTACCAATTCTGATAAAGCTTGCTTTTTATAAAGATCAATTCCATACAAAATTAAATCCTGAGCAATCAAAATCAGCTCTTTAACGCCTTGGTCGGCTAATTTTTGAGCCTCTATCAGCAGCTCTTCTTTTGGAACAGATTTATGTTTCCCCCGAATCAATGGAATAGCACAAAAAGAACATTTACGATCGCAACCTTCCGATATTTTTAAATAAGCATAATGCGATGGAGTTGTCAAAAGGCGTTCTCCAACCAGTTCGGTTTTGTAATCAGCGCCTAAATCGCTAACAATTTTGGGTAAATCGGCAGCTCCATAAAAGCCATCCACACCATCAATTTCTTTAGGAAGCTCTTTTTTGTAACGCTCCGAGAGGCAACCCATAACATATACTTTTTCAACTTCACCCGTTTTTTTTGCTTCCACGGCATCCAAAATCATATCTATCGATTCCTCTTTGGCATCGTTAATAAAACCACAGGTATTGATAATGACAATATCGTTTTTTTGTTCTTCCGACTGGTGTACTACGCTGAGGTCATTAGCTCTCAGTTGTCCCATAAGGTGTTCAGAATCTACCAGATTCTTACTACATCCCATAGTGATAATATTGATGGTTTTATTTTTAGACTTAGTCTTCATAGATTTTTAAAGCTTTGAACTTGTTTAAAGTCAAACAGTAAAACTGCGAGCGAACCCTTGGTGCCATTGACTTCAGCTATTTTTGATTCCGTAGCCAAGGCTATGCAATAAAAAATGAGATTCGTCACTGGACACCATTGGTTTACTCTCGAAATCACTCTTTAACTTTAAACAAGTTCTTTATAAAAAATGCAAAATTAGCTGAATTTGTGGTTTCTATTGTTAATTCTTTCTAAAGCTTGTTTGAAAAAGCACTATTTTACTTATCTTAGCTCAATAACTTAATTAATGCAAATACATCAGCTACTTTTTATGGATACTTTAGCTTGGAAATGGATTTCTATTTCAGGAATTGTATTTATATATATAGTAGCGATATTTATTATTTTGCGTACGTTGCTTCAAAATCGAAATCCTTCTTCAACATTGAGTTGGGTGGTAGTTTTGGTAATGTTGCCATATATAGGATTGGTGTTTTATTTTTTCTTTGGCCAACGCATTCGAAAAAGGTGGATTTTTAAGAGATTGAAAATTCGCGAATTGGTGAAGATTAGGCAGGTTAGTGATTCTCAATTGAGAGCCTTGCAAAATGTAAATGATATTCACGATCCACAAGTGATCACTAATTTAAAGTTAATCAGATTATTACTGAATGAGAATTCTTCCTTTCTTTCTGTGAATAATACACTCGAAATATACCACAAAGGAGAGGAAGTATATAATCAGCTGTATAAAGATTTAAAAACTGCAGAAGTATTTATTCACATAGAGTACTATTTGTTTGAAGATGGAGAAGTGGCCGATCATATTCAAAGCATTTTGCTCGATCGCTTAAAGAGCGGCGTTGAGGTAAGTCTGATGTTAGATGGAATTGGAAGTCGGACACTTTCTGATCGCTATATTGAAACACTAAGAAAAGCAGGCGCCGAAGTACATATTTTTCGCCCTGTTCGTTTTCCTCGTCTGACAAGTAAAATCAATTATCGTAATCACCGAAAAATTGTTGTGATTGATGGTGCCATTGGTTATACGGGTGGAATAAATATTGCCGATAAATATATTTATGGTGATGGTGATTTGGGATTTTGGCGCGATTCGCATATCCGAATTTATGGTGATGCAGTAAAAATGTTGGAGGCTGTTTTCTTGGTAGATCGCTATTTTGTGACCAATAAGTTTGATAAAACTCCGGCTAAATATTTTCCCAGCATTAATTTTCAAGGAGATAAATACATACAAATTGCCAATAGCGGACCTGAATCTTCTACGCAAAATATCCTGAATGCCTATTTTACAGCTATTAGCTCAGCGCAAAAAAGTATTTGTATATGCACGCCTTATTTTGTACCAAATGAAAGTATTCTAATGGCTTTGAAAACTGCCGCAGCCGGTGGAGTAGATGTGCGAATAATTCTTCCCGGAAGAATGGATAGTCGATTGGTGCAATACAGTTCTCGCTCTTATATTACTGATCTTTTAAGCGCTAATATTCGGGTGTATTTTTATGAAACCGGATTTATTCATGCAAAGATTATGGTGATTGATGATTATTTGTCGGTGCTAGGTTCTGCCAATTTCGATTACCGATCTTTCTATCATAATTTTGAAATTAGTGCTCTCATTTACGATCGAGATGTAAATCAAAAATTGAGGAAACAATTCCAAAAGGACAAGCAACAATCCAGAAAAATTCTACAAGCACAATGGAAGAAACGTTCTTTGCTTGATAAATTAAAAGAATCGGTTTCACGATTGACTTCTCCTTTAATTTAATGTTGAACTCCTTTTCTTAAAATGAAGTGAATCTCCCCATTCATTGTAAGCAATTGAGTTTCCTGTTCTATGAATACGTGCTTCCAAGCAATTCTTACAAGCCTCAGCTTCTTCGTCAATACAAGGTTTGTCTTCATATAACAAATAATCCTCTCGGTATTTTAAAGGAGTTAAATTTGGCATAATTACATTGGCGCCAACCATTAACGCTTTTTCACGTCCTTCAGCGTCAATTGTTTGCATAGCGGTTGTGGCAGCTATATTTATATCTGGCATTATTAATCGAAGTAAAGCAATCATTTTTAGGCTTAATTTAAAACGTTCTTTAAGAGGATGGAGTGTATTACGGAATTGATAAAGAGGTGTTTGCTTGTGCTCAATATAAGGACCCATTCCGGCCATATCAATATCCAAATTTTTGAAAAATAATAAATCATCGGCTAAGTCCTCCATTGTTTGAAAGGGAAGTCCAATCATAATGCCCGTGCCGACCTGATAACCAACTTCTTTTAAATCGTGAAGAGATTGAATTCGCTTCTGAAAATTGTGAGTTTTATCTTTTGGATGAATCTTATAATACAGATTTTCATTACTGGTTTCTATGCGAAGCAAATAGCGATGAGCGCCTGCATCAAACCAACGCTTATAAGTTTCAATACTCTGTTCCCCACAAGATAAGGTGATTCCTAAAGCGCTGTTCCCTATTTTTTTTATTTCTATAATCAGTTTCTCCATTTGCTCAGTAAAAGCTTTGTTGCTTCGTTCTCCTGATTGAATCACCAAGGAAGCAAATCTCTGATCAAAAGCGAATTGTGCAGCCTGAATTACTTCATTATCATTTAATTGATAACGCTGGATATTTTTGTTGCTCCGACGAACACCACAATAAAAACAATCTTTCGAACAAATATTGGAATATTCTATTAAACCTCGGAAATATACTTTATTACCGACGTTCTCTTTTTTGATTTCAGCGGCTTTTTCAAAGAGATGCTTCAGATTATCACCCTCTGTTTTCAATAAAAATAGCAAATCCTCTTTTGAGAACTTTTGTTGATTCAGTATAGAAGTTACTCTCGTCATTTTATTGTTAAATTATTCACAAAGGTATTTAAAATATCCATATTTATCCAATAGTGTATAATTAATTGGGATTTATATTTGAGTAACTACAAATTCTGTCCGTCTATTTTGTGCCCGACCTTCTTCCGTATCGTTCTCTTCTACGGGCTGTAGATAACCTAATCCTTTATAACTCAATCGCTCTGCTGGAATTTCATGCTCAATTAAGAAATTATAAACGGATTTGGCACGTTCGATGGAAAGATTCAAATTATACTCATCAGTTCCGATCGTATCTGTATGTCCTTGAATTTCGATATGCACTTTTGGATTATCATTTAAAAATGAGATTAATTTTCCTAATTCAATTTCGGAATTATTTTGCAATTCTGATTGACCGGTTTTGAAAAAGATGTTTTTTAAAATCACTTTTTGATTGATGCCAATGGGTTGTAAGGGAATGTTTTTTAAAAATGGCTTTTGATTGCTAAAAGCATTTTGCAAAAGAAACTGATCTGAATAAAATAAATAGCCTGGAAGAGAAACATTAAGCAGATAATTTTTTCCTAGTTGCAAAGTCAATAAAAAGCTTCCGTTACTACTATCGGAATCCGAATTAAGCAGCTGTTTTCCAGTCTCAATATCAATGAGATCAAATGTGGCACTTAAGACTTCCTGTGTCTGAGCATCAAATACTTTCCCTTTTAAATAAGTGATTTTTTCGGGTTGAAGCTGCTTTGGCAATTGAAAAGAATACAAATCTAATTCTCCAAATCCTTCTGGTCGATCAGAAGCAAAATAGGCCAAATTCCCATCAGGAGAGACCAAGATACTGTTTTCATCTTTATACGTATTTATTGGATAGCCAAGATTTATTGCTTCTCCCCAATCTTGTGTTTCTTCCTTCCATCTCGAAAGATAAATATCTGTTTCTCCCATTCCGATATGTCCCTTAGAAGAAAAATAAAGCGTTTGATTGTCGGGATGAATAAAAACAGATAGTTCGTCTTTGCTGGTATTGATGTTAGAGTTTAATTTAACCGGTGTTTTCCAAAACCCATTTTCGTCTAAATCGGAACGGTAAATATCAGAATGACCTTGTAATTTTTTTTTGGCTCGGATAAAATAAAGGCTTTTTCCATTAGCGGAAAGCGAGGGCTGACTTTCCCAATTCGATGTGTTAATTGGAGCTCCCATATTAATAGGTTTGCTCCAGTGATTTCCTATTTTGCGGGCAAAAAATAAATCGCAACTTCCATATCCTTTTCGTTCATCACCATATTCTCCATAGTTTTCACAAGCCGTAAAAACGAGTGTTTTTCCATCTGCAGAAAGACTTGCCGCACCTTCGTTGAAAGGAGTATTGAGCTCCACCATCGAGAAACTTTCTTGCCATAAACTATCGTTGAGTTTATCAGCTCCAAAAAAATCTTCCTGAACGTATTTCTTTTGGCTGGAGATTCTTCTGGTAAAGAGTAGAAACTGATTATCAACGGTAAGTGTAGGGAAATATTCTGATTCTTTAGTATTGATATTTACTCCCAAGTTTTTAAGTTTAAATGCCAGCGGATTTTGAATGGCTTTCAATGCGAAAAGACAGTTTTTTAATTGAAATTCAGACTCTTTTCTTACGCGCGGACTAATGTTTATAAAACTCAAACATTTTGTAAAAGTAACTTGTGCTTCGGTATACATTCCTTGTGAAAGATAGACTTTTGCTAAATAATAGTACCCGGTTGGCGCCGCATCAGGATTTATGGCGAGTCCTTTTTTATAGTATTCAATGGCAGCTAATGGATATCCTAATTCTTCTTTAATGGTAGCAGTTAAAAAATAAGCAGCTAAAAAGTTCTTGTCAATCTTTATTGTTTTTTTCAAAAGCAATTCCGCTTGAACAGAATTGCCAAGAGTATATTCTTTTCTTGCCTCAATAAAATATTTTTCTGCTCTTTTTGATTTGGTGGGCAGATTCTGCCCCCATAAGATAAATGATATCAACCAAAGGAATATAGAAATTGATATTTTGCGTACGTTCATAATCGGGTTTTGAACAAATATACTGTTTTTGGATTTTATGGTTGAATAACAAATATTATCGGTGCTCTGCACCAATTCAGATTAACGGTGCTCTGCACCTGTTTAGTATTTATTGCAATCTATCAACAAATATAATTGATAATCTGCATCTTTTTTTCATTTATGAATTCCAACAACCATAATTAGTGCTCT
>JAGGUP010000078.1 GCA_021158405.1 Bacteroidales bacterium | reverse complement strand
ATCAATATCCGGCCTCGTAAAGCAAAAAAGGCTTCTACTTTATCCGGGTTTTCATGTTTATGAGGTCTGATATAAGTACCAGGTTCCATAGCATTTAACATACGTTGAAGCGTAGCCGTATCTTCTTTATGAAAATTAAAATTTATTCGCTTGCGAGGACTTTCTTTTGCTTTTTGCGAGACTACGGAAATAAAGGCTTCATTAATTTTTATCATCTATAAATAATTCTTGGATATACAAACTAAGGATAATATGGTATTATTTAAAAAAGACTTGTTTGATTTGATTCCATATCTAGCAACGATTGCTTCAGCACTAAACCTCCGGCATAACCAGTCAAATCTCCTTCTTTACTAAGAACACGATGACAGGGAATTACAATCCAAATAGGGTTTTTGCTTATCGCCAAACCTACTGCTCTGGAAGCGTTATCATCGCCCACTTTATGAGCAATATCGCCATAGCTAATCGTTTGTCCAAAAGGAATTTTCATAAGCTCGTTCCATACTTTGCGCTGAAAATCTGTTCCTTTTAAGCACACTTTTAGATTGAAGATTTTCCGTTTTCCATCAAAATAGCTTTCCAGTTGGCCTTGCACTTTACTTGCTTGTTTGCTTATATTTTCCGTCTCAGATCCTTGTTTATGAGCCTTTAAATAAGTGAGTCCAAAGGAATTGAATCTAAGTTCAAGATTACCTATTTTGCTTGCAATAACATACTTTTCTGTCTCGTTAAAAAGCTCTTTAAAAGCCGTTCCTGCATCCGGTATGGTTATAACTCCTTTTGGCAAGGACGGAATGTCTTCCTCCTCAGAAATAAGAAATATTTTTTTGTTTGCTGCAAAATAAAACTGAACGATGGTATGAAGCTCATCGTCCATTTTAGAAATAAAGAGTGCAGATGAGTTATTTACGAGTTCTCGCACATAAGTTCCTAAATCTGTTTTCTTATCCAGGCGAGGAATTAGCAATAGATTAATACCCAGTTTAATCGTCTTTTTTTCAAGATTGGGTGGAATATCCTGAAAACCATATAAAGCAATCGCTGAAATCGAATTTACCATAGATTTTGCCTTTGGTCAAAGTCTTTGGTCAAAGTTAAAAGAAATGTCTATACTTTGCAACAATGATTAGAGTTAAATATTTTGCCATACATATTTTTGTAATTTAGGCAGATATAAACATGCTATTAAAAATTCTTATTTTATGAAAAAGAGATTGATTTTCTCTATTTATTATTTTGTTTTTTGGCTTTTGTTTTTTCAAGTTGCTAGACTATTATTCGTTTTTTATCAGTTTGATAATCTTAAGGAATTAGATATTATTCTCTTTGTAAAAATTTTTGTTTTTGGATTAAAAATGGATATGTCTTTTGCCGGATATTTGTCGGCTATTCCTTTTGTTTTGCTAATATTTTCAATATTTATTAAAAATATTAGCAGCATCTTAATTAAGGTTTATACTTATTTAAGCATAATTATTGTTTCCGTTTTATTTATTTTGGATATAGAATTGTTTAGAGTTTGGGGGTATAGATTAGATGTAAGTATAGTAAAATATATTAACTCTCCTGCTGAAATGATTGCATCTTCAATGTCATCACCTCTAATCTTATTAATTGCTATATTTTTGGTTCAGCTTATTCTTTTTCTGTTCATATATAAACACTTTATTCATAAAAGATTAGTGGGAATTAATACAGAATCCTTTTGGAAAGCATCTGTCTTTATTGTGTTAACAGCGCTATTAATAATTCCTATAAGAGGCGGATTTGGGCTCAGTCCTATGAATCAATCTGCGGTTTGTTTCTCCAATAATAATTTTGCCAATCAGGCCGCAATAAATTATGCGTGGAACTTTTTTGATACTACCATATTTGAAGGCGACGATAAAAACCCGTATGTTTTTATGGATAAAGATAAAGCCGAAAGTATTTCTAAAGAATTGTATTCTCATGGAAGTTCTTCGCTCAGTGTTTTAAAAAACAATAGACCGAATATAGTTCTTATAATTTGGGAAAGTTTTACTGCCAAAGTTCTTAACGAAAAAGGAATTGTTCCTGAATTCAATCGCTTAAAGCAAGAGGGTATATTCTTTGAAAATATGTATGCCAATGGCGATAGGTCGGATAAAGGTTTGCTTGCTATCTTGAGTGCTTATCCAACTATACCGGGGAAATCGCTAATGAATAAATTATCAAAAGCTTCAAAATTGCCCAATATTTCTAAATCTCTTGCTGCTGAAAATTATGAAACGGCATTTTTTTATGGTGGAGATATAGATTTTTTCAGATTGAAATCATACTTATCTTACGGTGATTTCTCATATATAGTTAGCGAAAAAGATTTTTCAAAAAGCGATTTGAATTCAAAATGGGGAGCACATGATCATATTGTATATAAAAAATTAGAAGATAAAATTACACAGGCCAATAAGCCTTTCTTTTATACTTTTTTTACTTTAAGCAGTCACGAGCCTTATGATATACCGGTAGAGCCCCTATTAAAAGGAAAAGATGAAGAAACGATGTTTTTAAATTCCATTCATTATGCCGATAATTCTTTGGGCGATTTTATTTCAAACATGAAAGAAAGTTCTATATGGGACAATACTTTATTTATTATAGTTGCAGATCATGGTCAGCGTTTGCCAAAAAACTCTAAATATTATAGTCCTGAAAAATTTCAAATCCCTATGCTGTGGTTAGGTGGAGCTTTAAATATTCATGATACTATTGTTAAAACGTTTGGAAATCAAACTGATATAACAAATACTTTATTGTCACAAATGGATATAAACAGCGAGGAATTTATTTGGAGTAGGAATTTGTTTACGAATGCTTCAAATGACTTTGCATATTATGCTTTTAGTTATGGTTTTGGACTGCTAAACGACAGTACAACTATTATATATGATGCGCAATCTTCGAGTTATATTGAGAAAGATGGTTTGCAATCAGACAAATATTTAACAATGGGAAAGGCGATTTTACAAACAACTTATCAGGATTATTACGATAAATAAAACGCTTAATCGGCCTTTAATTTTTTATATCTAATACGTTCAGGCCCTTTATCTCCCAGGCGTTTTTTCTTATTTTCCTCGTATTCCGAATAGCTTCCTTCAAACCAATACACCTGCGAATTGCCTTCAAAAGCTAAAATGTGCGTGGCTACACGATCTAAAAACCAGCGATCGTGAGAAATAATAACGGCACAACCGGCAAAATTTTCCAATCCTTCTTCAAGTGCGCGAAGTGTATTAACATCAATATCGTTTGTGGGCTCATCGAGTAGCAAAACATTGGCTTCTTGTTTCAAAGTTAAGGCCATATGCATCCTGTTTCGTTCTCCACCGGAAAGAACTCCTGCTTTCTTACTTTGATCTGTTCCGCTAAAATTAAATCGTGAAACATAAGCTCGACTATTCATTGTCCGAGTGCCTAATGTAATATTTTCATTGCCTTCGGTAATCACTTCCCAAACCGATTTTTCGGGATCAATATCTTGATGATCCTGATCTACATATCCTACTTTTACTGTTGGACCCACATTAAACTCTCCTTTATCGGGTGTTTCCATACCCATAATTAGGCGAAATAAAGTTGTCTTTCCGGCACCGTTTGGACCGATAATTCCAACAATTCCATTGGGAGGAAGATGAAATTCAAGATTCTCAAACAGTAGTTTATCACCAAAAGCTTTTGATACACCAAGGGATTCAATTACCTGATTACCCAATCGAGGGCCATTAGGAATGTATATTTCGAGTTTTTCTTCTTGTTGTTTTTCATCTTGGTTCAATAAACTATCGTAGGCGTTTAAACGAGCTTTGGATTTAGCATGCCGTGCTTTTGGAGCCATTTTTACCCATTCCAGTTCTCGTTCTAATGTTTTACGTCTTTTGCTTGCCGTTTTTTCTTCCATCGACAAACGCGTTGTTTTTTGTTCTAACCAGGAAGAATAATTTCCTTTCCAGGGAATCCCTTCTCCCCGATCCAGTTCGAGTATCCAACCTGCGGCATTATCCAGAAAATAGCGATCGTGAGTTACAGCGATAACCGTTCCTTTGTATTGTCGTAAATGCATTTCAAGCCATTGAATAGATTCAGCATCTAAATGGTTTGTTGGCTCATCGAGCAAAAGAATTTCAGGCTCTGAAAGTAACAGGCGGCACAATGCCACACGCCTTTTTTCTCCACCACTTAGGTTTTTAACGCTGGCTTCCGAAGGCGGACAACGCAAAGCATCCAAAGCGCGTTCCAATTTACTGTCGAGTTCCCAAGCATCGTGATGGTCGAGTAGTTCCGTTAATTCTCCCTGACGATCGATTAACTTTGTCATCTCATCATCGCTCATAGGTTCTGCAAAACGATTGTTTACCTCTTCATATTCTTTGAGTAAAGAAACTATTTCGGCAACACCCTCTTGAACTATTTCCATTACCGTTTTTGTAGGATCGAGAAAAGGCTCTTGATCGAGCATTCCTACTCTATAGCCCGGAGAAAAAACAACATCTCCCTGTGTGGGTTTTTCTGTTCCTGCAATTATTTTTAGCAGAGAAGATTTCCCTGAACCGTTTAAACCGATAATGCCAATCTTTGCGCCATGGTAAAACGATAAATAAATATCTTTTAAAATCTTTTTGCTTGGGCCGTATTGTTTAGATACGCCCACCATTGAGAATATAATTTTCTTATCGTCAGCCATAAATAGATCGAGTTAAATTGTGGCGACAAAATTACAAAATTCGCGCAAGCATTAAATATATATTATGAAAAGTCTTTTACTAATTTCTTATTGGATTGAGGGATATAATACCAACAACAATCCCAAATAACCGATATAAACAGTTTCTTTTCTCCTTTTTTCTCATCAAAAAATATCTCCATAAAAAGGCTATTAAAAAAAAGTGTGATTCAAAAAAGAAAAAAACAATTCTATTTATTTATCAGTCATTTGGAATTATAGTTGGTATAATTCGTTATTTGTGTAAAAAACTCCAATAGAAATGGACTAGTAAAAATCGTGTCTTGATCTAAAAAGGTAAAAAATGCCACTTCCAAAAGCATCCCTTTGGGAGTGGCGAAAAATATTTCCATTCAGTAAATTTCAAATACCCTAATCAGTCCAATGTCATAAACGTATTGGGAAAAAATGAATAATTCAATAGTTAGAACAGATTTCATATTAGCACTATTACGCAAGTAGATAAACCTGATTTCAAGCGCGAAAGCAGGAAAAGTCTTATCTAAAAATTGGATTTTCCAACTATTTTTTTGGCACAAATTGAGCGGTATATTGGATTTGTTTTTCCACCGCATTTCTACTAAAAGCATCGACATGAAATTGATTGTTCAAATACTTTTCTGTTTGATCCATATAATAATCAGAAGCCGGAATTCCGGATTCACCTGTAGGAATAATTGTCAAACTTTCGTCCCAACTGTTTGGTAGAAATATATGACGATGTGAAGAGCCGTGATTGGCTTCAAATGGCGATGCAAAATTGTATGAATAAGGACTTACCGTATGGAAACTTCCTCCAACAGGATAAGGCCCACGATTTAAACCAAACACTTTGTCAAGAATGGCAACGCCACCCATTTGATGTTTGAAATAGGCTTTGTGTACACTTCCCCACGTCCATTTATCCATATCAGATCCTAATTCCGTATTCAGCTGAATGAGTGTTTCTTCAAAACTTTTTCTCACCTGATCGCCAAAACTTTCTTGAACATCCGGCGTTAAAATATTATCGCACCATTGAGGGTCTTTGGTCATCCAAAAATCATCAATGAAATTGCGAGAAAGTGCTGAATTATTGAAATATTCTGTGAATAAATCTTCGCCTAAATCATCATATAATAAATTTTTAATCATATTGAGATAAGTCTTTTCAAAGAGCAAGGGAGCAACGGCATCAACATCCATGCTATTATTCCAATGGAGTAAATAATTGTAGCCTTTTTTGAAATTCGCATCTCCATCAACAGAAGCAAGCTCGACAAGCATATCAGGAACAAATTTTCTGGCCATCATTGAGTTTTGATCTTTTAGCATATTTTTAAAATCATCGACAGAAAGTTTTTCCTTTTCTTCCAGCATCTCGCGAATGCGACTAATACGATAATCTTGAGAGAAATAAGTGCCGATATAGTAAGGATAATCATTACCAACCGTTTTATTATTAGCCGATGAAACCATGCCGTTTTCAGGATTAAAACTATGAGGAAGTTCTTCAAAAGGAATACGATCTGTCCAATCAAACTCATCTGTTTCTCCAGGGTTGATTATGTATTTTGCACCCTTGCGAATTGGGATTCCACCACCTGCATAAAGTCCGATATTTCCTGCTGCATCTGCATAAACAAAATTCTGACTAACAGAATTAAAAGTACGAATCGCTTCTTTGAATTCATCCCAATTAGCGGCTTTGTTTAACATATAAACGGCACGCATTTCATTACTATAATCGTTTCCTATCCAGCGCATCGAAATGGCCTGATCTATTTTTTTAAAACCCGAAACAATGGGGCCGCGATGAGTAAATCTATTCTCTCTATAAACGGAATCGCCCCCTTTGATGCGAATGAGTTCATTCCGAATTTCCAAGGGTTTCCAAGCTCCCATAAAAAAGTATTGACTGCTGTCCTCGGGGTTAATGGTTTCCAAATACAAATCAATATCGTCCACATAAAGATTTGTCAATCCCCAGGCAATATTTTCATTATGTCCTGCTATAACAAAGGGTTGACCGGGAATAGCAAGTCCAGTGGCATTATGCTCTCCTTCAATGACTTCGTGAATCTGATACCAAATGCCTGGCGCATTAAGACCGAGATGCATATCGTTTGACATGATTGGCATTCCGGTAGTTGATTTTGCTCCGGAAACCGCCCAATTATTACTTCCATTAAATACTTGAACACCTAATTTTTCGACTGTTTCAGATTCAGCCATAAGACTATTTTTAAGTTCGAGTAATTTAGGATCTATTTCAAATCCGGGATAGACTACTGCTTTTCTTTCGGCAACATTGGGAACAAGACCAGTTGCTTTTTCTAAACCAATTGCTTGAATAATTTTGTATAAGGTTATCTCGGCTGAATAAGCACTTCCAGCTAAATCCCAAGCCATATAACCTGTAATATTGAGTGAGTTTCCAGGCTCCCAAGGCTCAGGTTTATAACCTAAAATACCAAATTCTGGAGGAAGTTTATCTGCGTATTGCTCTATGTATTGATTCACGCCATCGGCATACGCTTCAAGTGCAACTCTTTGTTCCGGAGTGATATCGGCCAACATCATTTTAGATTTTTCGGGAATGCGCAAAGCACGAAGAAAAAGGTCTGTATTGATTAGATCGGCACCAAATATTTCCGCCAATCTTCCTTGAGTAACACGTCGCAACAAATCCATTTGCCACATCCGGTCTTGTGCCATAATAAAACCGACTGTGCGATATAAATCAGCTTCGTTTTTGGCATAAATATGTGGAATAGCCAGCGAATCGCGATATACTTGAACCTCCTCAGTCAATCCGGTGAGTTCTACAGTTTGATTGTAATCGGGAATAGCTTTTGTGGAAAGATGATAAACAAAAATAGATGCGCCTATTGCTATAACAACGAGAAATATCAATACGCTTAAAAGAATTTTCTTCAATAGTTTCATAAAATGATTTTTTTGGATTTAGATTAACCAAATGTAAACATTTTTTAAAAGGGATAATGATTATAGATACTCTATTAGTTTTGAGTGGTTTATATTAATAGACTTGCTCAATTGCTCTTTCAGGGCGAAAAACATGTTTGAAATTAATACCCCAAGGCGTTGCCTTGGGCTAAATTTAAATAGGGCTTTCAGCCTGATTTCGGAAATACTTGATGGAAAAACTATTTGATAATTTTTCGTCCTGAAAGGACAGCTAAAAAAGCATAATTACTTGAAAACGCTTAAATGAAGCCTTATTGCTTTTATGCAAAAAAGATTATTATTGGCCATGGAAATGCCTAATACTGACATTTAGCTAAATATGAAATAGATAATGCAAACCCTTTCACGCATTTTTTCTACTTTTGAACACTAAAAAAATAAAATAGAAAATGAGTACAACAAAGAAAATTTTAGGTTTAGGAAATGCCCTAGTCGATATAATGACACAGTTAGAAGACGAATCTTTATTGAAAAATTTCGGTTTGCCAAAAGGGAGTATGCAATTGGTTGATAAAACCAAATCAAATCAGGTAGTTGAAGGTACTAAACACCTTAAAACCAGTTTAGCTGCCGGAGGATCTGCTGCCAACACTATTAATGGATTAGCAAAATTAGGTGCTTCTTGTGGATTTATTGGTAAAATTGGTAAAGACGAAATGGGGGAATTCTTTTCCGACGACATGAAAAATAGCGGCATACAACCTCTTTTGATTCAAAGCGAAACGGAAAGTGGAAGAGCAGTTGCTTTAATAAGTCCCGATTCCGAGCGTACTTTCGCAACTTTTTTGGGCGCATCTGTCGAACTTTCGGATGCTGATTTAAAACCAGAGCATTTTGCAGGCTATAATTATTTGCATATAGAAGGTTATCTTGTACAAAATCATGCGCTTATCGAAAAAGCATTGCAATTGGCAAAAGCAGAAGGCCTTTTGGTTTCTCTCGATTTAGCCAGCTATAATGTGGTTGAAGATAACTTGGCTTTTTTACAGGATATGAGTAAAAAATATGTGGATATTTTGTTTGCCAACGAAGAAGAAGCTCGCGCATTTACCGGGGAAAGTGATCCTGAAAAAGCATTGGAGATCATCGCACAAGTAGTAGATATTGCTATTGTTAAAGTGGGTAAAAATGGATCTTTCATAAAAAAAGATGGGGTAAAATATAAAGTAGGTGTAATTCAAGCGCTTAGTCGCGATACAACAGGAGCCGGCGATCTGTATGCCGGTGGATTTTTGTTTGGTTTGATGAACGATTTAAGCCTAGAAAAAGCAGGTGAAATCGGGGCAATTCTTTCAGGAAATGTTATTGAAGTGATTGGCGCTAAAATGGACAATGAACACTGGACTAAGATTAATGCTGAAGTGAATAAAATAATGGCTTAACTCAAGCTCTTTTCTTTTGTTTTTGAAAAAACACATTCAATAAAAATGCATAAAAGCCCTTTTGATAACAACGAAAAAGTAAAATTTCCGGTCAATTACGACTTGAAAATTATATTGATCGCAAATGGTTTGCATAAGGAGAATGAAGCGATGATCGAACAAGTATTTGTTAAATTGGGAATCACGTTTTTAAATTGGCGACATAAAGACAGCACCAAAGGAAATTACACCAGTTATACCGTTCATATTCGTATTATCAATGAAATGGTGATGAAAAATTTATACGCCGAACTACATACTATTCCAGGTTTTAAAATGGCTATTTAATGATTTGATTTACAGATAAAACACCATTTTTAAAAAGGAATATCTTATTTTGTAATGGTTAAATTTTAAAAAATCAAAACCAATGCTAATTGTTATTTCACCGGCAAAAACGCTCAATTTTGAGCAACAAGCCGTAACGAATCATTTTACACAAAACGAATTTCTACCCAAATCAGAAAAACTGATTAAAGAGTTAAAGAAATACAGTGCAAAAGATTTGATGAAACTAATGAATATTAGTGATTCATTAGCACATTTAAACCGGGAACGCTTTGCAAACTGGATGCTTCCTTTTGATTCAACGAACGCAAAACAAGCTTTGTTCGCTTTTAAAGGAGATGTATATACGGGTTTGGATGCCGATTTGTTTAATGAAAAAGAAATCCTCTTTACTCAAAATCACTTGAGAATATTAAGCGGCCTTTATGGCGTTCTACGTCCTTTGGATTTAATACAAGCCTATCGATTGGAGATGGGAACAAAATTGATAACCAAAAATCAGAAAAGTCTCTATGGTTTTTGGGGCAACAGTCTTACAAAGAAAATCAACGAAGCTCTCAAGGCACAAAGCGATTCTATATTAGTTAATTTGGCTTCCAACGAATATTTTAAAGCTTTGGATAAGACAAAATTAAAAGCAGAAATTATTACGCCTGTTTTCAAAGATTTTAAGAATGGGGAATATAAAACAATCAGTTTTTATGCAAAAAAAGCACGAGGATTAATGAGTCGCTTTATATTAAAAAACGAATTAACAGGGGTCGACGAGCTAAAGAATTTCGAAATGGATGGCTATTTTTATAGTGATATTGAAAGCAGTACAAACCAATTAGTCTTTTTACGTGGATGATACTAACTTTGGTTATTGTTGGCATTGCAGTCATTGTTTTTGGAATACATAACTTTCCGAAAAACAAGAATGTTTTAGCAATAATCTTTTTGTTTATAGGCATTATACCAACAACAATCCCAAATAACCGATATAAAAGCAGAAATTAAATTTGACATTGACGAATTGGAACTATTGCAAGAAAATACTTGGCAAATGGCTGAATCCTTCGGACTGGATAGGCGTATTGCTAATTTGACGGGAAAAAGAAAAGTTGGTTTTTATAGTTGGGATTTGGACTGTTTAGAATGTGTAGTTTCAGATTTTCAACAATCACCGAAAGATAAGGAAATTGCAGATAAAATCGCAGTCAAGATAGAAGAAGGCTATAAATTTATTAATGGAAAATAAAATGATTGATATTTTAATAAATACGAGCTTGTTTAATGTTTCCGTAATAAAATGACAGGAAAAGCTAATAACAGCAAAGATTTCAAGTGTGAATCATTTGTTTCAAAACGCACTAAAATGGCTTTGAAAGCATCTAGCAGGCATTGGTTCTCTCAATTATAAAGCGAGTTTTATAGAGCAACTCATCAAAAATTGCATACACTTCAAATGAGTTTCCATTCCTTTTGTCAATTATCATTTGCATAACAATAAGAACGAAATGAAGCTGTATAGAAACTTGAATCAGCATTTAGGAATAAATCTTTTATTGGGATATTATCCTTATTTTTTTAAGAATTTAGCCTCATAGCCAAAGTTCACAACAACACTATTAACCTTATTTCGGCCAAATATTTAAGTTAACGATATCAAAGTTCTCGTTTTATACAATAGTCACCTAATTTCGTCAATATATTCTATAATGGAATTTGCCATCTTTTAGCTTAAGGAACGCATGGCTTCCACCGGATCGAGTTTAGAGGCTTGATAAGCAGGAATAAAACCACTTATTAAACCAATAGCAGAAGAAACTGTTATTCCTAACATAATATTTCCAAGTGTTAGAACCATACCAAAATCAAAGGCAGCATTTACAATAACCACTAAAAGGAATACAATGAGCAAACCAAGAAGACCACCAATTAAAGCTAGAGCGATAGCTTCAAATAAGAATTGAAAAAGGATAAAGAAATTTTTGGCCCCCATTGCTTTTTGAATCCCGATGATATTGATTCGTTCTTTTACGGAAACAAACATAATATTAGCAATTCCGAACCCTCCTACTAATAAGGAAAACCCTCCAATCACCCATCCAATAGTGCCTATAATGGCGAAGAAAGAATCAAAACCTTTGCTAATAACACTGGTTTCGTTAATGGCAAAATCATCTTCTTTTCCTGGTTTTAATCGATGAGCCGAGCGTAAGATACCCGTCAATTCATCACGAAGCTGATCGTTGCTTATATTTGCTTTGGCCAAAACGGCAATTGCCGTGCCTCCGGAATGACGCAGGTTGACAAAATTACGCAAGTAATTAACAGGGACAATGAGTGTTTTATCGGGAGAATTACCAAAAGCATCATCCCCTTTCTTTTTAATAACGCCTATAACATAGGTTTTATGACCTCCAATTTTTATATCTTTCCCGATAGGATTTTCACCTGGAAAAAGATTTTCAGCAACTGCCGATCCAATTAGTGCAATACCTTTTCCATTATTTGCTTCCATCTCAGTAAAAAACCGACCATTTTCTATATCGAGGCTCATAATTTTTGGATAATCGTAGGAAACTCCCTGAACACTGATGTTTTCCATGGAATTATTGCCATTTTTGAGTGTTTTATTTGTTCCTGCCATATAGGTGGCAGCTTCCAATAATTCACTTTTACGATAGATTGTTTCTAAATCAGCAAGTGTGGGTTCGTCACGATTCATTATTTTCCACCATTGCATATCTTCTCCTCCCATCCAAGGCCATTTTTGTACATATAGCACATTGCTTCCTAAAGAATTGATGCTGTTGTGAAGATAAATCTCCATAGAATCGAAAATAGTAAAAACGGAAATCACAGAAAAAATACCAATTGTAATTCCCAGAAGAGAAAGAAATGTACGTACTTTATTCACCACCAATTCATTAAAGGCGAAAATCAAACTCTCTCTTAAAAGTTTCAGATAGATCATAAAATGGTTTTTATGGTTGACGTTAAAAACAGGTAAAGGTAACAAAAAATGAAGAGTGAGCTTCAGATAAATTTTCTAGGTGGCTGAATACATAAAATAAGAAGGACACAAATAAAATTATTTAGCCGAACTGATTCCGAGCGTTTACATTGAGCGTAGTCGAAATGTAGTCGAGGGATCTCATGGGTTTCATTTTCAGTGGATTTACCGCTGGCCGAAACGCATTCTATTTGCATGTCTGTTAAGAAAAAGCTTAAAAAAGAATTTTCAATTCAACATATCACTTTTCAAGCTGAATATAATCCAGATTGTAAAGAGGAATAGGTTTTTCTAAACGTGAAATGGGAAGATAAAAAATATTTTCCCGATGTCTATTATAAATGCGTGGATTTTCGGACTTTTGTGAAAGAAATAACGAAATCGATTAATTAAATATCTATGTCAATAAATTTTTCACTCAGCCCCAATCCTTTGGTTAAGTTTTTAAACAAACCACAGCAAGAATTTACACGTGACGATATCATGCAATATATTGAAGAACAGCATATAGAGATGCTTAATTTTCGCTATGTTGGTGGTGATGGTCGATTGAAAACTCTCAATTTTGTTGTGAGCAGTCACGAACAATTGATAGAGGTTCTCTCTTCGGGCGAGCGTGTTGATGGCAGTAGTCTGTTTCCATATATCGAAGCCAATAACAGCGATTTATATGTTATTCCACGCTTTAGAACGGCATTTTTAAATCCTTTTTCTGATATCCCTACACTCGATCTGCTTTGTTCTTTTTACAATAAAGACGGAGATCCATTTGAAGGATCGCCAGAATATATCTTACAAAAAGCACATCGTTCACTTCAGCAAAATACAGGCTATGAATTTGAAGTGATGGGTGAATTGGAATACTATGTGATTAGTGAAAAGGAACCGTATTTTGTTACAGATAATCAACGAGGATATCACGAAAGTAGTCCTTTTACTAAGTGGGAACAGTTGCGCAGAGAAGCCATGTTAGCCATCGCTTCTATTGGTGGAAACATAAAATATGGGCATTCAGAAGTAGGAAATTTTACCGTAGGTAATTTAGAATATGAGCAGAATGAAATAGAGTTTAAACCTTCTAAACTTGAAGAGGCCGCTGATCAATTGATTATTGCTAAATGGGCCTTGCGCACGCTGGCTCATCGATATGGTGTAACAGTTACATTTTCGCCTAAAATTACGGTGGGCCGAGCCGGAAGCGGATTGCATATTCATACGCGTTTGATGAAAAACGGAGTTAATCAGATGATAGAAAACGGTAAACTTAGTGACTCTGCAAAAAAAGCAATTGCAGGTTATTTGAATTTAGCTAAATCTTTAACGGCATTTGGAAATACAAATCCTACTTCTTATTTCAGATTAGTACCTCACCAAGAGGCTCCTACAAATATTTGTTGGGGCGATCGAAATCGTTCTGTTCTCGTACGGGTTCCTTTGGGTTGGTCGGGACAAAAAGACATGCTCCAGCATGCTAATCCTTTGGAAGAGAAAAATACTACGGATTTTAGCAGCAAACAAACCGTTGAGTTTCGTTGTCCAGATGGTTCTGCGGATATTTATCTGCTTATTGCAGGATTAACCGTGGCGGCTCGTCAAGGTTTAGAAATGGAAAACGCCTTGGATTATGCAGATAAAACCTATGTGGATGTGAATATCTTTGAAGATAAATACAAAGAAATAGCCAATAGTTTAGATCAGCTTCCGGTTTCTTGTTGGGATTCGGCTAAAGCTTTGGAATTGCAAAAAGACATTTATTTAAAATACAATGTTTTTGATGAGCGAACTTTGGAAGGAATTATTGGTAAACTAAAATCTTATCAGGATAAAAATATAAGAGAGGAAATAGGAAATGATGAGGAGCGAATTTTAGAATTGGTCGATCGCTTTTTCCACTGTGGATAATATTTTCAATTCTTATGAGTCAGAACCCCAAAATCTATTTTGCTCCTTTTCAGGGAATTACTAGTCAGTGTTAAAGCGCTCTAATAAAAAAATAAGTATTATGCTGATATTGATTCCAGTTATTTAATCTTGAACGCCTTTTACCATAGGCATCTCTTTGGGAGCGATGTTTCATGTGCCTTAGCGGTAAAAATTAACCACCAAGGAGCACAAAGGTTTTTCAGGAAATAGGGAAAACCTGATCATTTTTGATTTATAGAACACTGATTTTTTACGAAGGATTAATTTTTATCTTTGTTAAAAAAGCAATGGCCTTAAACTATATCTGGATTTTCTTTTTCTTGTCCGCATTTATCATCGCGTTTATTCGACTAATCTTTTTTGGGGATACTGAAATCTTTCCTGCTATTATGAACAGTACTTTTGATAATGCTAAAATGGGATTTGAACTTTCTTTAGGATTAACAGGGGTTATGACCCTTTGGTTGGGTCTAATGAAAGTGGGAGAAAAAGGTGGTGTTGTTTCTCTTTTATCAAGAGCTGTCGGTCCATTTTTTGAAAAACTATTTCCTGAAATACCCAAAAATCATCCTGTAAATGGTAGCATTATGATGAATTTGGCTGCTAATATGTTAGGGCTTGATAACGCCGCTACGCCTATGGGATTGAAAGCTATGGAGCAACTTCAGGAGCTCAATCCTAAAAAAGATACGGCTTCTAATGCCATGATCATGTTTTTGGTTTTAAATACTTCCGGACTCACACTTATTCCAATCAGCATAATGGTTTATCGTGCACAATTAGGTGCCGCCAATCCCAGCGATATCTTTTTGCCCATTTTGCTTTCTACTTTTTTTTCCACTTTAGTCGGAATTATTGCCGTTTCTATTTATCAGAAAATAAACCTTTTTAATAAAACCATTCTGATTTATTTGGGAGGTTTTTCTGCTTTAGTTGCCGGAATTATTTATTTATTTGTGCGATTACCGCAAAGTGAAGTTTCGGTTTATTCTACGGTAATTGCCAACGTCATTTTATTTAGTATAATCACCTTATTTCTTTTGCTGGCGCTGAAGAAAAAAATTAATGTGTACGACACTTTTATTGAAGGAGCAAAGGAAGGTTTTCAGATTGCCGTTAAAATCATTCCTTTTTTAGTTGCTATTTTGGTTGCTATTGGGGTTTTTCGCGCCTCCGGAGCTATGAATTATCTCGTTGATGGATTGGGATTATTTTTTAACTATCTTGGCTTGAATACCGATTTTGTAGCAGCACTTCCAACGGCTATTATGAAACCTTTGAGCGGCGGCGGAGCTCGTGGTGTAATGATTGAAACTATGACCACATATGGTGTAGATTCTTTTGCCGGACGATTGGCGGCTACTTTTCAGGGAGCTACAGACACCACATTTTATATTCTAGCAGTTTATTTTGGTTCTGTCTCTATTAAAAATACACGTTATGCAGTTACAGCAGGCTTAATTGCTGATTTTGCCGGAATAGTTGCTGCTATTTTTATTGCTTACTTATTTTTTGGATAGGAACTTATTATATTCAGGGTTTGCATATCATTATTTATTCTTAACCGGACAAGAGTAAAGATGTTTTTGAAAACCAGTCTGCTTAAGGATACAATTGTTTTTTAACTAAATCTATAAAGCGTTTAATGCTTGTTTAACAACAATAGATTCGAGTGAACTTTAATTTTTTATAAAAAGCAGCAATTAATTAGTGAAATAAATTAACTTTGTTTGTTAATTAACAAAGGAGAATAGAATGAGCACCTTACCTGATAAAACCGTAGAGCGATTAAGTCAGTACAGAAGAAACCTACTGATCTGTGATGCCAAAGGCAAAGAACATATTTTTTCGCACGAAATAGCGAATATTCATCATATTACTCCTGTGCAAGTCAGGCGTGACATTATGCTTATTGGTTATACAGGAACCTTACGTAAAGGGTATAATGTTAAAGAATTAGTAGAATTAATTGGACAAATTCTGGATAAACCGGAAGGACAAAATGTGGCTATTGTAGGTGCGGGTAATTTGGGTCGCGCACTGATAAAATATTTCGTCAATCGAAGGAAAAATCTTCAAATTGTGGCTGCTTTTGATATTCATCCTGAAAAAATAGGAACTTCTCTTGTGGGTGTAGAAGTTTATCCTTTAGACCAATTGAAGCAGATTGTTAAAGAAAAGAATATATGTATTGGAATTATTTGCGTTCCTGTTAATGAAGCCGTTCCAGTGACTGCTTTACTCGTGGATGCTAAAATAAAAGGTATACTTAATTATACTCCTCGTCCTGTGAATGTTCCGGAAAATGTTTATTTAGAGGAGAACGATATGGTTACTTCTTTGGAAAAAGTTGCTTATTTTGCAAAAAATAAGAATTAAAACTTTATTTATCTCGTGAATATCTATTTTGGCTTCGATGAAGTAATAAAAATCAAAAATGCAGTAGTAACAACAGGTTCATTCGACGGTGTTCATTTGGGGCATAAACTCATTTTAAAACGCCTGAACGATGCGGCTAGGAGTATAAATGGGGAAACTGTTCTAATAACCTTCTATCCCCATCCTCGACAAGTACTTTATCCTGATACTTTCGGTAAGGATTTGTTAATGATTAATTCAAGGCAGGAAAAAATTGACTTACTGCGTAAAGCAGGACTCGATAATATCATTTTCGTGAAATTTACGAAAGAGTTTGCGTCTACTTTGGCAAAAGATTTTATTGAGGATTATTTGGTGAAGAAACTAAATGTAAAGAAGATTATCACCGGAACCAACCATCATTTTGGAAAAAACAGAGAAGGCGATATTGAAGAATTAAGGCTTTTAGGTAAAAAACTTGGTTTTGATCTTGAATTAATTCCATCGCAAGATATACAGAATGTTGATATTAGCTCAACACTTATACGCGAAGCCATTCTTCAGGGTCAAGTGGAAAAAGCTCGACTCTATTTGGGAGAATCGTTTGTGATAAAAGCTCTAATTCAAGGAAATGGACAAGCGCAATTTTTGCAAATGGGATATAAAACCAAAAGGCTTGTTGTGGAAGAAAAATACAAGCTTATTCCCCCTTGTGGTTCTTATCTCGTTTTGGTCGATCACGGTCAAAAGACATACAAAGGATTGTGTCTAATTTTGAGCTGTACCGAAAATAATGGTATTGATTTATATATTCCGGATTTTCCTGAACAGCAAAGCGAATCAGAATCGGTATGTGTTCATTTTATAAAACCTAGTAAAATTATTAAACAGGCTGCTTTGCTTAAATCAGCTATAATAAAAGATCTGATTTATTTCCGTCAACTCCAATTTTAATTTATATGGATAATCAGCTTCGCATTACGTTTTTAGGTACGGGCACTTCTATTGGAGTTCCTCTTATCGGTTGCAACTGTGAAGTTTGTTCCTCAAAAAACCCAAAAGACAAACGTTTACGGACTTCTGTTTTATTAAATTATCGGGGGAAAAATGTAAATATAGATTGTGGCCCCGATTTTAGAATGCAAATGTTAAATGCCGAAGTTAAAGATTTAGACGCTATTTTACTCACCCATGAGCATCGCGATCATATTGCCGGTTTGGATGATGTGCGAGCTTTTAACTATATTTTGAGAAAACCTATACAGCTTTATTTAAGCGAACGCGTTCTTGATAGTGTCAAAATAGAGTTTCCTTATATCTTCACTCCTGGTGATTATCAGGGGGGGCCGAAATTAGAACTGCATAATTTGATTGATAAGCAGATTAATGTAGCAGGGATGTGTATTCATCCGCTTCCGGTAATGCACAGAGATATGCCTGTTTTCGGGTTTCGTATAGGCGATTTTAGTTATATAACCGATGCTAATTTTATTCCTGAGGAAACTTTTGAAAAGATTAAGGGCAGTAAAATTCTGGTGTTAAATGCGCTTCGTAAAAGAAAACATCCTTCTCATTTTTGTTTATCAGAAGCGTTGGAAATCATCGAAAAAGTAAAACCCGAAAAGGCCTATCTTACGCATTTAGGTCACTATATTGGTTTGCACGATGAGGTAAATAAGAGTTTACCTAAAAACGTTGAACTGGCTTATGATGGATTACAAATAGAACTGCCTTATACAAGCAACCAAATTACATAGCCTAAATACAAGGCTATAAAAACACTTCCTTCTACACGATCTATTTGTCTTCCTTTTCGTGTAAACACAAATATAAATAAGAGTATACTTGCAATTAACGCCGCCAACATATCTGTATTTAAGATCGAATTAAAAGAAATTGGACTCAGTGTAACGCTGATTCCAAGCACAAAGAAAACATTAAAAATATTGGAACCCACAACATTGCCTACCGCCATATCGGCATTGCCTTTATAAGCCGCAACGACAGAAGTAGCTAGTTCGGGGAGAGAAGTGCCTAAAGCAATAACTAATATTCCAATTACGGCCTCACTCAAACCCAGATTTAAGGCGATAATTGTTGCGTTATCAACAATTAACAATCCCCCAAAATACAAAGCTATAATGCCCGTTAACATATACAAGAATGATTTCCAATTGGCCAGAACTTTTACCTGATGTCCTTCGTCTGCATTACCATGCTTGCCAATGATGAACGTGTAATATATAAAAATAAGGAAGAAGGCTAATAATATGATTCCATCAGATCTACTCAATATGGTGAGTTGAGCTCCATCAAAAAGGATATCATTTGCCAATACAAATAAAACTAAAACAGCTAAAATGCTAAAAGGAATTTCAAATTTAACCGTATTGCTCTGAACTCTAAGGGGTCTTACTAAAGCAGAAACACCGACGACCAATAAAATATTCACAATATTACTTCCAATAATATTTCCTATTGCCAAATCGCTTTGACCTTTATACCCAGCCAATATATTGATAATTAACTCAGGAAATGAGGTTCCAAAAGAAACAATAGTTAATCCAATGACTAAATTTGGAATATTGAATTTTTTCGCAAAAGACGAAGCGCCAATAACCAACACATTAGCGCCGCTAATAAGGATAACCAAACCGATGATTAAGAGAAGGTAAGCCATCTTTTAGTTAAAACCAGGCTTCTACTTCTTCAATTTTCAATGCCGGAATGTCTAATTTATTCTTTTTACGATAGCCATTCAATATCTGATGTACTTTACTGGCTTTTTGCTCTTTGAGCTCTTTCGTACTTGAAAAGCCGGCAGCTATTACATAATTAGCCCATTCTTGCGGAACACCAATAGTGATAAAATCTTCTGGTTTAGGTATAAATTTTTTAGGTTCAGGTTTCATTTGAGGGAAGAATAAAACTTCCTGAATACTTGAATTATTCGTCATAAACATCACCAAACGATCTATTCCAATTCCCATACCTGATGTTGGAGGCATTCCATATTCTAGGGAACGAATAAAATCTGTATCAATCCACATAGCTTCATCGTCGCCTTTTTCTGCCAGACGAACCTGCTCTTCAAAACGCTCCAATTGATCAATTGGATCATTCAGCTCCGTATAAGCATTGGCAAGTTCTTTTCCGTTTACCATCAATTCAAAACGTTCAGTAAGTTCCGGGTTTTCGCGATGACGCTTACAAAGCGGTGACATCTCCACGGGATAATCGGTTATGAAAGTTGGTTGGATATAATGGTGTTCACATTTTTCTCCAAATATTTCGTCTATCAGCTTGCCTTTTCCCATGCTCTCATCTACTTCGATACCAAGAGATTTAGCGGCTTCCAGACACTCTTCAGCGCTTTTTCCGTTTAAATCAATTCCGGTATGATCTTTAATTGCTTGCAAAATTGGAACACGATTAAAGGGTGCTTTAAAGCTGATGGTATTCTTTTCAAAAACGACATCTGTTTTCGCATGAACATCCAAGGCTATTTTTTCCAACATAGATTCTGTAAAACTCATCATCCAGTTGTAATCTTTATAAGCGACATAGATTTCCATTTGAGTAAACTCGGGATTGTGGGTGCGATCCATTCCTTCGTTACGGAAATCCTTTGCAAATTCATAAACGCCTTCAAATCCTCCAACGATTAATCGTTTTAAATAGAGCTCGTTGGCCACGCGCAAATACATGGGTATATCGAGAGAATTGTGGTGAGTAACAAATGGACGAGCAGACGCTCCGCCTGGAATTGCTTGCAAAATAGGCGTTTCCACTTCTAAATAACCATGATCATTTAAAAATGATCGCATGGAATTGATAATTTTTGTTCGTTTGATAAAAATTTCCTTTACAGGATCGTTCACTATCAAATCGACATAACGTTGACGAAAACGCATTTCCGGATCGGTAAAAGCATCAAAAGTTTTATCGTCTTTTTCTTTTACAACGGGGAGCGGCCGTAAGGCCTTTGAAAGTAAGCGGAAGGAAGTTACGTGAATGCTTATTTCACCCATTTTAGTGGTAAAAACATAGCCTGTTACGCCAATAAAATCGCCCATATCAAGCAAGCGTTTAAATACGGTATTATACAAGGTTTTATCCTCCTTAGGACAAACATCATCGCGTTTGAAATACAGTTGTATTCTGGAGGTAGAATCTTTTAGTTCCACAAATGAAGCGGCGCCCATAATACGTCTACTCATAATTCTACCGGCAATACTTACTTCTTGAAAAAGTGTATTATCTGCAAGGAATTTTTCTTTGATTTCGCTTGCGGTTACATTTACCACATATCCTTCGGCAGGATAAGGATTAATTCCTAATTTTCTTAATTCGTTAAGCGAATTTCGTCTAACTAATTCTTGTTCGCTAAGAGCCATTGTATATCGTGTTTTTAGTCTTCAAAATATTTGCAAAGATATGTTTTTTGTGTTTAGTGATACGATGATCCAAAGTCATCATATCACTAGGTGGGTCATCGTATCACTATAATGCGTCATCGTATCACCAGACATTTAAAAAGCCTTCATTCAAAGAATGAAAGCTTTTTAAATTTCGTATTTTTATATGTTAGAAGAACCTGTAACGGTTGTCTTCTATCTCTGAATTTTCTTCCAGAATACGATATAAACTGTAGTTTACCTGTGCATCAAAACGATTTTGCATTTGCATTACCAAAGCAGAATAATCATCTTTGATATCAGCTTTTGTTACGCTTTTCAGATTAACAACATAAACCGCTTTTTTACCCATTACCGGAGCAGAAGTACTGCCTTCATTCAAAGCAAAAACAGTTCCTAAAATTTCCGGCTCAGGACCATAACTTCCAAATCCACGACTATCGAAGGTGAGATTTGCAACATTTTCAACTTTTAAATTAAAGTCGGCAGCCAATTTATTTAAATCACCTTTATTAGCAGATCCATTCAGTCTTTCTATCATCGTCTCCGCCTTTTTACGATTGGTTACAGCAGACGTAATGGTTGTTTTTACTTCGTCTAAGCTTTTGTATCCTTCTTCGTTTATGCGGCTTAAAACAGCTACAACATAAGTATCACCATTATCAAATAAATGAATTTCTTCAAGACTGGTGTTTTCTTTAAAAGCCCACATAATAATTGGACGACTATCGTCCAATCCCGGAATACTTGCTTGCATAGCACCTAGGTGATCCCCAATGCGAGCAGAGAAGCCCATTTCTTCAGCGGCAGCTTCAAAAGCGTCTACCGAAGTTCCTTTGCTTGCAAACTCATTGGCCTTAACATATACTTCCTGATACGTTGTATTGCTTGGTTCAATGCTACGTGTAATCATAGCTACTTTCACTTTCTTAACCAAATCACGTTTTCCATCTATTCGAATGATATGATATCCAAAAGCAGTTTCAACCAAAACAACATCATTTTTTTTGCCGTTTACGATGGCTTCGTTAAATTCAGGAACCATTTGACCATCGGGAAACCAATCGTAATGACCTTTATTTTCAACTACTCCACCGTCGTTTGAAAATTTAACGGCTAAGTCTTCGATTTTATTTTTGTTTTTGCGGACGATAGTAAATAAACTATCAGCCAATGCTTTTGCATCCACTTTCAAACGAGTAACATCTGGAGCTGCACGTAAAGCGCCCGCATAAGCAATTAAGATATGACTTGCTTTCATTTCTTTAGGACGCACTTGCGAATCTATTAAACGAGCAGTATTGTATGCGTTGTTGAACATATAAGGCTCAACGGTTTCACCAATTTTGCCATCAAACATAGCCAAATCGATTTGAACAGGTAACTCGCCTTGAGTATACCATTTGTCTTCGTACTTGTTATCTGATACCGAATTTGTAAATAAAGCAACATCTTTCGTTTCAAGGGTTTTAAACTCTTCGTAATATTCATCGAAACGTGCTTTTTGTTCTTTACGATCTTCTGCAGAAGGCTTAATGCTAAAAACAACATATTGAACATTACGTGTTTCGTCTTGTTTGAAGTCTTCCAAATTATCGTTATAATAGGTTTCGAAATCAGCATCTGAAACAACAACGTCTTTATCGGCAATTGCAGTATAAGGATAAGCAATGAAATCAACATTGGCTTGAGAAAGCGCTTTTTCATCCAGCATTTTTGCAAATGCTGTTGGTAAATGATAGGCTTTGGAAACCAATTTATTGAATTTTGCCATATAATAATCTTCCTTGATAGCTTTTTCAAAATCAAACCATTGTATTTGATTTTCACGCGGCATCTTGTCGATATTTTGCAAATAATTTAAAACCATCTGAGAATTGTATTTTCCGGTATTAGGATCAGAAAAATATTGCAAAATATAACGATGAGGATTAGGTCCCTGTACTTGATCAAATAGATCAGGAGCAGATACTTTAAGTCCTAATTCATCAAATTCTTTTTGCATAATAATTTCACGAACCATTTGGTTCCAAACATTTAACTTAATATTAAAAGCTTCTTGCGTTGCTACTTGTTTTTGGCCACTGTTTTGTTTTTGAGCTTCCAATGCCTTCTCAACCTCTATACTAAAGTTCTTATACGAAATCTCATTTCCTTCAACGACGCCAATATTATTTGGAGTGTGTGAACGTCCTTTTGTAAAATCGCCTAAAATAAATGCTCCAAGAGCAATGGCGATAATTGCAACTAATAATCCATAATGTTTTCTAATTTGTCCTATTGCGGCCATGGTGTTTTATCTAAATTTAAACAAGCTGCAAATGTACAATAGATTAGGAAATTTAAAAATGTTTTTTTTGTGTTTTGTTTGGGAAGCAGGCTTTCGTAAAATGTTTCATTCAGAGGCCGGTAAAAGTGAGACCGAATTTGGTTCTTTTTTAGTCTTTCTGTTTTATTGGCTGACTGATCCTTTGAATATTTTCGGGGGCTATAAAACATTCTATATAGTCGCCTTCACAAAGGTCAAGTTGAAAAAATTGCTTTTGACTAATATTAACAACAAGCGATAGTCCAATATCAATAACCAATTCGAAACCTCGAAAGGCAGGATAAATTTCTATGATAGTCCCCAAAAAAGTATTCTCAATATTTGCTGCGATCGTCTTGGATTTGCGCAATTGTATATCGCCACTATGAATCATAAGCGCATAAGGTTTTTGACTGGAATGCGTCTGATTTTTACAAACCAAATTTAATTTTCCGGCTACTTCAACACTATTCTCCTCCATATTGGTTACCTCAAAATAATTTTTTACACCTATAAAATGAGCTACAAATTCGGATCTGGGCTGAGCAAAAACATCTTCTTTCAATCCTTGTTGAATTATTTCTCCTTGATTGAATATGGCTACTTTATCTGCCAATAATAAAGCCTCTTCAAAATCGTGGGTCACATGAATTATGGTTTGTCCTTGCCTATGAAGTTTTCGGAGTTGACTTCGCAACTCTTTTTTTAGCTGAATATCGAGGGAAGCCAGAGGTTCGTCGAGCAAAAGTAAATCGGGCGATAAAGCTAAAGTTCTGGCCAGCGCAACCCTTTGTTTTTCGCCTCCGGACAAAAGGAGTGTTCTTCGGTTTAAGAGATGAAAAATATCCATTTGTTTAGCCAGTTCTTCTACTCTACTGCGAATACGTTCTTTTGGCCAACGTTTAATTTTTAATGGATAAGCAATATTCTGTTCTACATTTAAATGTGGAAAGATGGCGAAATCTTGAAATACTAAACCTATGGATCGATCTTGAATTTTGTTTTTTGTGATGTCTTGCTCATTTAAAAAAACCTGTCCGCTTTGGGGTGTTAATATTCCCGCAATTAATTCGAGAATAACAGATTTTCCAGCGCCAGAAGGACCAAGCAAGACAAAATAATCTCCTTTTGATAGTTTCAAATTGATGTTTGAAATGGCAAAGGGGCCAAAAGAAAGATTTATGTTTTTTAGATTAAGCATGTGTGTGTTTTCCTGATAACCAACGAAGAAATATAAATATCAACAGACTAATTGCAATAAAAATTAAAGCCACGGGTTGAGCGTATTTTAATCCAAAAGCACCAAAGCGTTCAAAAATCATTACCGGAGTGGTCATTGGATGATAAGCAATAATAATAACCGCTCCAAACTCACTCATTCCACGGGCAAACATCATAATCAAACCACTTAAAATACTTCGCCAAGCTAAAGGCAAAGAGATGCTAAAGAACATTTTAAATGAACTGGCACCTAAATTTAAAGCTGCTTTTTCCAAGCGAACAGGAACAGCTTCAAAACCATCTCGAGCTGCATTTATCAGATAAGGCAGACTAACAAAAGCCATTGCCATAGCAATTCCTGCGGGATGTCCAACCAAAGAAAAACCCATTGTTCCTGCTGCTTTTCCCAGCAGACTGTCGCGAGAAATAAACCCTAAAAGAGCAATTCCGGCAGCAGAATGAGGAATAACCACCGGAATATCAATAATTCCTGAAATAAACCGTTTTAAGAAGAATTGTTTGCGAGCTAATATATAAGCAAAAGGAATAGCGGCAATCGCAAAAAATAAAGTGCCTAAAAAAGAGGCACTTAATGTCAGCCAAATACTGTCTTGAACTTCTTTTTCCTTTGCTGCATCAAATAAATCGCTTGTGGGAGTATCTAACAGCATCCCCACCAAAGGCCCCATAATAAATAGCAATACCAAACCGCTTAAGAAAGCGAAAATTAGATTGATATTTTTAGGCTTATAGATCAATTCCAGAAAAAATAAAAGGATAGATTATTCAATTCCCAGTTTTGCTTTTATTTCTTCCGACAAGGCATTTTTATGAACCCAAACATCAATGGTTTTTAGTTCAACAAAAGTCTTTGAAGCGAAGAAAAATCCTTTGTAATCATTGCCTGATTCGCTCCAGGAATTTTTTACTTTATAATAAATACTTCCATTTTGATCTTCGGCGATGCCTGTAAAAAGCATTCCATGATCATCGGTAGTCAGGTAATTATCAAACTGTTTCTGGCGTAATTCCTGCGTAATCACCTTCTCTTTAATTGGTTTTTCGAAGGTATAGAGTAATTTTTGTTTTTCTTTACTTCCCAGAGCGTCCCATTTGGCTTGTTCCAGATTATCAAGTTCAGGAGCCTCATCGTCGGGAACAATAGCAACACCATTTTTCCAAGAAAAACCTTTTTCGCTTACATCGGCTCCCCAACCCACGGAATATCCGTTTTCGAGTGCTTGATTTACTACTTCCATCATTTCGTTTAAGGGGAGATTATAAATACTTCCACGTAACCAATTGTCGGGAATTTCGATAACAAAAGGTTTATAAAAAGGATGATGTGTATAAGAACCTATGATGACATAATCCTCGGGATTTATTCCAAGATGATCAGCAAAAGATTTCGGGGTATAGGTTTGACCATCTATTTCAAATTCTTCGGGGACATCGCCCAAATATGCGTTCAAAATTCCCTCAAACCCATTTAACCAAACAGGTGATAATTTTTTATTTTTATTCTGAATTACGGTATTTACATAAGTCGATAAAAGAGCATCCATTTCGGCATGTACGGGCTTGGGTTCATCATACTTTAATCCCGGATAAGCTGCTTCAGGAACTAATCCATACTTCTCAATATTGTATAAAACATCATGAATAATACCACCGTTACCAAAATTTGTTTTTCCTTGAAAGCGAACAAATCGATCGGCTTTTTCAACATACGATTGTCTTACATTATACATTTCAGCCAGATCATATTCTCCTTTTCCCATTCGGAGCAATTCGGTTTCAAAAAAGGCCATTCCGGAGAAACTCCAGCAAGTTCCGGTACGGTATTGATCTTTTACTGGAGTTGTGGGTACTTCGTAAAGCATTTTAAATTGATACCCTTTTGTTTTTGGTTTTTTCTTAGCGAGTACAGAAAGCGGTAAAATTGCAATTAATACGAGAGCAAGTAATCGGTTCATAAGGCGTGTTTTTATTATTAATACTGTTCTTTTTCGTTTGGGAAATCTAATGTTTTTACATCATGAATATATGCTTTCACAGAGCCTTTTATTTCTTCACTCAGGTTATGGTAGCGACGTAAAAAACGCGGACTAAATTTTTGTGTAATTCCTAGCATATCGTGTAAAACAAGAACTTGCCCGTCTACATTGGCGCCAGCGCCAATGCCGATAGTAGGTATTTTAATTGATTTGGTGACTTCTCCTGCAAGCTTGGCCGGAATTTTTTCTAAAACAATAGCAAAACAACCGGCTTCTGCTAACAATTTGGCATCATCACGAAGTTGATTGGCTTCATTTTCATCCTTGGCACGTACTACGTAAGTTCCAAATTTATGAATAGACTGAGGCGTAAGACCTAAATGTCCCATCACCGGAATTCCGGCAGAAAGAATACGATCTACTGATTCTAATATTTCTCTTCCTCCTTCAATTTTAATAGCATTTGCACCAGATTCTTTCATAATCTGAATGGCAGAATTTAGAGCTGCTTTGGAATTTCCCTGATAGGTGCCAAAAGGCAAATCAACAACAACCAAAGAACGATCGACACCTCTCATAACAGAAGATGCGTGATAAATCATTTGATCGAGCGTGATAGGCAATGTTGTTTTATGACCGGCCATTACGTTGGATGCTGAGTCGCCAACCAAAATTACATCTATTCCTGCCGCATCGAGTAAAGTTGCTGAAGAGTAATCGTAGGCTGTTAGCATAGCAATTTTTTCTTCACGCAATTTCATTTCTTGGAGCACATGAGTTGTAACTTTCTTATAATTTGATTCTAAATATGCAGACATAATTGTTGTATTTATAGTGACAAAATTACAATATTTATTGTTTAGATAGTTCTTTTAGAAAGACTTCTTAAATTAAATAAATGCAATCTAAATTTTTCCTAATTTTAAACGTGCTTCATTTAAAGAATCGAATTTCATATATTTGCCAAAAAACCGTTTATGGCCAAGCCTCAATTAACGACACAATGTATTGATTGTTTTTGTGAATCAGTTGCTTTTCAGTCTTTAAGTCCTGAAGAAATTGAATTGTTAAATGCTCATCGTGTAGAGTTAAAATTTAATAAAGGAGAAGTAATTTGTAAACAAGGATCATTTGCTACTCACCTTTTGTTTGTGCAAAGAGGCTTAACCAAAAGCTATTTGGAGGAAGATAATCGTACACAGATACTTTGTATCAATCCTCCGGGAAGTTTTCTCGAAGTTCCTTCGATGTCGGTAGATAATGTTTTTCATTATACTGTGGCTGCTTTGGAGGATGTGGAAGTCTGCTTTTTCGATTTACAAGTAATCAATAAAGTGGCTCAGGAAAATGCGAAGTTTGCTTGGGTTTTATTAAAGATTGGCCATGAATCACAAATTCTGACTTTTGATCGTTTTTTTAGTTTAACACAAAAGCAATTGCATGGCCGAATGGCTGATATTTTGATCTGTTTGGCGAACCGTATTTACGGTTCTTACGAATTTGTTCTGGATTTTTCACGAAAAGACTTAGCCGATCTTACTGCCATGTCGAACGAAAGCGCCATCCGTATTTTAAAAGATTTTAAGGATGATAACATTATCGAAACTGATGGTAAGGGAATTAAGATAACCAATCTCGAAATGCTTAAAAAAGTCAGTCGATTTGGTTAATTTTTAGCCAAAAAAAAGCACCCGTTTCAAGGTGCTTAGTTAAATGAAAATATGAGAACTTTTAATAACTAATCTGTATTATTCGCGAATAACATTTAGAGCTGAAACGGCAGCATCCAATGTAATATAAATCTTCTGTTTCTTATCCTTAAAATCTTGAGTACGATAAGTTTTGCCTTCTTTTATAAAGCCATTCAAATCTAAATCAGAAAGCACCGTATTGCTTATTACTTCACAACCTGCTAGTTCCGGAATATAAATTTTAACAGCAGAAGCACCTGTTTCTATGTCAATATTTGTTTCATCTTGCTTGTCGCCAATTTTTAATTTTATGGACGAAGCGCCTCCATCAATTTCTACTATGCTGACTTTAAATTCGCGCAAATCACCTACAAAATCAGCAGCACCTACATCAAGTTTCATTTCCCAAACAGGTTCTGTACTTAATTTAATATAAGCTCTATTTTTATTCCTTCCTGATCTGAAATGACTGTCTTCGAGCCGAACATAAATTTCGGTAGTAGATCCGTTTTTCATCACTTCATTTGTATATTGGCCTATATTGTTTTCGGCTTCAAAATCGATTAAATAGGAGGTGGTATCTTCTATGCGAAATTTTCCGGCAGCAATATCCATATTTAGAATGGCTGTTTTTATGGATGCGTCATACTCTTCGTTAAATGTATAGGTATATACATCGTCTGATTGACTGGAGTCATCTTCATCATCCCAATCAACACTTCTAACATTGATGTGATCTCTAAATTTGTTGGACCAATGATCGCTATAATCGCGAGTACTACCAATGAAAACTGCCAACAAAACAGTAATTACTGATAAGGTTGTTTTTAGTCCGCCCTTTATCGGCAACATCGAGATTCCCCAAATAATGAGCAGGGCGGGCCACATGTCAAAAAGCGATCTGAAACTAAAATCGAACCAGCCCAGATTATCAAAAATAAACAGAGCGCCTATTACTACGAGGATTACTCCCCAAAATACATTTTTATTTTTCATCCGTCAATTATTTATTAATAAATCGGATGGAACTCGCATGTGAGATTTTCATCCATAGTATGTTTAACGAACATGCTCGTTTCATAACAATTTTATGATTCTACAGATTGCTCTTTATCGTCTTTATCCTCTGTATCGTCTTTATCTTCTGTATTTTCTTTGTTTTTATCTCCTTTGTAATTCATTTTAACTATTGCTAAACCGGCTATTACAAGGGCAATAGGCCATAAAGTCCCAAAATCTATCCAAGGAAAAAGGTTGTCCATTAGAAAAAACAAACCAATTATAATTAATATGGAACCGCCAATTACGCTACTATTATTTGATTTGCTATTTTCTTGTGAAGGAGAAAAAGGATCTGCTTTTAAAGGATCTTCCTTTTGTTGGTTTTCAAAAGGGCTTCCAATTTGTTGATGCTCTTGGGGGATAAATATCCACATCAAGATATAGATTATAAAACCTCCACCACCCGTAAAGAGCAAAACAATAAACAGGATTCTAAAAATGAGTGGGTCTGTGGCAAAATAGTCACCTAATCCTCCTGCTACACCACCAATTATTTTATCTTTATAACTTCTTCTTAATTTTTTCGGTTCCATGATAATGAGTTTTTATTCGTCTCTATGACGTGCAAATTTTAATGAGGTTACAAGTATTATTTTTTTGTAATTTTACAGTCTTAAAATTTGAACACTTTTAAACTCAGTTATATGTCAGGACACAGTAAATGGTCAACTATAAAAAGAAAAAAAGGAGCTGCAGATTCAAAACGATCTAAGCTTTTCAGTAAATTAGTTAAAGATATTACTATCGCCGTCAAAGAAAGCGGAAATGATGTTGATAGCAATCCACGCTTACGTTTGGCTATTTCTTTAGCCAAAAGTGCTAGTATGCCTAAAGATAATATTCTTCGAGCCATAAAAAAAGGAGACGATAAAGATAGCGCTAACTATGTTGAATTAAACTACGAAGGTTATGCAGCACACGGTATTGCTGTTTTTGTTGAGTGCACCACAGATAATACACAACGCACGGTATCCAATGTAAGATCCATTTTCAATAAGTATAGTGGTAGCCTTGGGAAAAACGGTTCTTTGAGTTTTATTTTCGACCGAAAAGGGATTTTTTCATTTCCCGTTGGCGATTTAGATATGGAAGACTTGGAATTAGAAATAATTGATGCCGGTGCTGAAGATTTTGAGATTGAAGACGATATGGCAACTATTACCACAAGTTTAGAAGACTTTGGAAGTATGGTGAAAAAACTGGAAGAATTGAATATCGAACCAGAAACAGCAGAATTACAACGTGTTCCGAATACAACAGATAAACTGGATGTTGAAACAGCAAAAAAAGTACTGAAAATGATAGATGCTTTTGAAGCCGATGATGATGTGGTCAATGTTTTTCACAATTTGGAAATGACCGACGAACTTCAAGCTGCTTTAGAAGAAGAATAGAGCATTAAGATCGTTTTAATAAAAAAGCCGAAGAAATAATTTCTTCGGCTTTTTTTATTATTGTTTCTTTTTGGGAAATGAGATTTGGTTTTCTTTAATAATGGGGCTTAGATCCTGAATAGTTTCCAGTTTGAAAAAGCGTTCGTGGTCTTGTTCTGTATTGGCAACTCTTTCGTGTTCCCAAGTGGTATGATACGGAATATGAATGGCATAAGATCCAACAGATAAAACAGGTAAAATATCTGATTTAATAGAGTTGCCAACCATTAAGAATTCATCGGGTAAAATTTCAAGTCTATCGAGTAATTTCTGATAATCCGATTCATTTTTATTGCTCATAATTTCAATGTGGTGAAAGCATTGCGCTAAACCTGATTTCTTCAGTTTTCGCTCCTGATCTAATAAATCTCCTTTGGTTGCCAATACCAATTTTAGCTCTTGGGTTTTTATGATTTTTAAGGTTTCTCTCACGTCCGGTAATAAAACCAAGGGCATATTAATAAGCGCTTTGCCTAAATCAAGAATTTGAGTAATTATTTTTGAAATCGGTTTCTTTGAAGTCGTGCTATTTCCATATATTGAAGTGGATTCCTCCTTAATTTTTAAGACTGTTTCTATCATAGAAAGCACAAATCCCTTTACGCCGTAGCCATATAATTTTATATTTTTACTTTCAATTTCCAATAACAATTTGCTCACCTTTTCAGCAGGTAAATAATCTTGTAAAAGAAGTACAAAAGCTTTTTCTGTTTCGCGATAATAAGGCTCATTCACCCAAAGCGTATCGTCAGCATCAAAAGCAATAATTTTAATCTTCGATTTAATATCCATTTGAATTGATTAATTATTTACATCATGTTTTACACGATTAGGAGGGTCTTTTATAAGGCAATTAAATTTAAACTCTTGGTTTCCATATAATTTCTTTTCTTCCAAGTTCGTGTACAAATTTACGAGCCAAGACAAACAAAAAATCTGAAAGTCGGTTGAGGTATTTTATACACAACGGATCAATAGTAAATTTCTCTGCCGCTTTTATGGTAATACGTTCAGCACGACGGCAAATGGTACGTGCAATATGTGTGTGCGAAGCAAGCGGATGTCCGCCCGGCATTATAAAACTGGTGAGTTCGGGAAGCTTTTCGTTCATCTGATCGATACTTTTTTCTAAAAATTCAACATCTGCTTCGAACAATTTGGGAAGTTTTTCGGCAGCTTCTTTAGAATCAGCGGCAATCAAACTTTCTGTGGTAAACAAACGATCCTGTATTTCGAATAAGAGTGATTTAACTTCTTTATCTTCAGATAAATCGCGAATCAATCCGAGATAAGATTTTAATTCATCAATGGTTCCATAAGCTTCAATCCGTTGATGATATTTGGGTACGCGTGAACCACCAATTAAAGCAGTTTCCCCTTTATCGCCTCCTTTGGTATATATTTTCCAGTCCATTGTTTCTTTTGGCTAAATTAATGTAATTTTGTTGAAGGAGCTTTTGAATTCTTAATTTTGATTGTAATCAACTTAAAATAAGTTGATATGAATATTCTTTTTTTAAATTGTAAAACAAGAATCAAATTGTGATACCAAGAAAAAACAAACAATTTTATCAGTTTTGCGCTTATGGTTTCTTGAAGAACTTACGTTTTTTCGATCCCTTTTTACTTTTGTTCTTTTTATCGAAAGGATTTAATTATTTGGATATCGGAATCTTGTATGCTATTCGTGAAATTGGTTTTGTGCTGATCGAAATCCCAAGCGGTATCTTTGCGGATGCTTTTGGCAGAAAGAAAAGTTTAATTATCTCTTACATAGCTTATTTGCTCTCTTTTTTAACGTTCTATTTTGCTTCCTCTTTTATTTTGGTTGCGGCAGCTATGTTGATTTTTTCCTTTGGTGAAAGCTTTCGTTCGGGCACACACAAAGCCTTGATATTTTCTTATTTGGAGCATAAGAATTGGATTAAATATAAGACGGATTATTACGGAAATACGCGTGCATGTTCTCAATTTGGCTCGGCTGTTTCGGCATCCTTAGCGGCTGTCATTGTTATTTTAAATTCGAACATTGAAATTATTTTTCTTTTTTCAATCATTCCGTATCTTGCCGGTTTGATTAATCTGGCTCTTTACCCCAAATATTTGGATAAAGGAGTTCAAAAAGGTTCTTTTCGACAATTAAGCATAAACGCTATTCGATTAGCAAAACAAAGTTGGAGAGTATTTAAACAAAAACAAATGGTATTAGCGGTTTTCAATCTCTCTTTTTATTCGGCATATTATAAAGCAGTGAAAGATTATTTTCAAGTGCTTATCTTGAGCTTTAGTGCGGGCTTGGTTTTATTTCCCAATTACAATATGGATCAGCAAAATGCTTTTTTTATAGGAATCGCCTATACGATTTTGTTTTTATTTTCTTCTATTGCTTCTCGAAATTCATTCCGATTTCAATCCTTTTTTACAACAGATAAGAAAGCCTTAAACTTCAGTTTGCTCTTTGGTGTTTTAATTGGAGCCATTGCCGGAGTGGGAATGCTTTTAGATTTAAAACTAGCTGCTGTGCTTTTGTTTTTTGGAATTTACATACTCGAAAACCTTAGGAAACCGATTGGAATCGGTCGTGTGATTGACTATTCAAATGAAAAAATCAATGCAACTGTTTTATCTGTTGCTTCGCAAATTAAAGCTCTTATGGCCGCTCTGCTTGCTCTTTGTATGGGGTATTTTGCAGAAACTTTTTCTGTAAGTATAGCACTTATTTTAACTTCTTTGCTTCTCCTTTTGCTTTTTCCTTTTTATTGGTTGAAAAAATAAATTTCTCTTAGAAAAGCGAGCAACAACGGAATGTTAAATCATTTTTCACAAAAAATTAAAATGAACTGCCTCGCCATAAGCAGGCGGGGTATCAGTAAAGAATCTTGATTTTTTATACGCATCAAGATGCGGGAAACCGATTCTGGCATGGCAAGAAGATCTCGACGATTTAATAATACCCATGAGGTCCCTCAACTATATTTCGGCTACGCTCAATGTAAACGCTCAGGATCAGTTCGGCTAAATGATTTTGAAAAATAAAATCACGGGTTCTCAGATTTAAAAAGGATCAATTACATCAATAAGTTTATACACCAAATCGCCGCGACGCACCAATTCTTTTGTTTTAAAGGAAACCGCCTGTCCTTTTTTGGCTTTTTCAACCGCCTTAAATTCTAAACGGATTTCTTTAATTATATCTTCATAAACGCCGGTTGTTGGGCCTACAATATTTATTTCATCACCAACAGTTAATTCATTGGTGTCTATTTGAAGTTCAGCTACGTTGAGATTGGTAAAATAGTTGGTTATTTTTCCAAGAAATATCTTTTTCCTAGTTGCTTGAGAACCATAGCGTTCCGACCACTCTCCTGTTTTGCGCCCCAAATAATAGCCATCCCAAAAGCCACGATTATAGACCGAATCTAATTGAGTATTCCAGTTTGTAATATTTTCTTTTGTAAAATCACCATTAAAAAAGGCATTAGCAGCTTCGCGGTATACTCGCGTAACTTTTTTCACATATTCCGGAGAACGACCACGACCTTCAATTTTTAAAACACGAACACCCGCGTAGAGGATCTTATCAAGAAAGTCGACCGTCTTTAAATCTTTGGGCGACATAATGTATTCGTTATCCACATGCAATTCTAATCCGCTATCGCGATCTTTTACATCGTAACCTCGTCGACAAGGCTGTAAGCAAGCTCCCCGATTGGCGGAAGAATTCATCAAATCCAAACTAAGATAACATTTGCCCGAAACCGCCATACACAATGCCCCGTGGGCAAAAATTTCGATTTGAATCAAATTGCCTGAAGGTCCTTTTATCTGCTCTTTCTCAATAGTATCAGTAATGGCTTTTACCTGATGAAGATTCAGTTCGCGCGCAGTCACCATCACATCGGCAAACATGGAATAGAATTTAACCGCTTCTATATTGGTGATATTGGCTTGAGTGGACATATGGATTTCCATTTTTTTGGAAAAAGCATAATGGATAACCGATTGATCCGCAGCGATAATAGCAGTTATATCATTGTCTTTTGCGGCATCAATAATGGCTTTCATGTCTTCCAATTCTTGATCGTAAATGACGGTATTCAGTGTGATATAGGTGCGGATATTGTTCTCTTTGCAGATGTTAGCTATTTCTTTTAAATCATCAATGCTAAAATTTTTCGATGATTTGGAACGCATATTTAGCTTTCCTATTCCAAAGTAAACGGAATTAGCTCCTCCCTGAATAGCTGCCATTAAGGATTCGTAAGAACCTACAGGAGCCATTATTTCAACATCTTGCGCCATTTTAAGTTGCATAGTTTCAAATTTTCGGCAAAAATACATTTAATTTTGGATGAAAGGGTCAAGGTCTGAAAGTCAAAAAGTCAGAAGTCTTAATGTCATTTTATTTCTTTTTCTGTATGTTATTGTTTCTCGCCAATTCGCAAAAGTGTTTTGTGTCATTTTATTTGTATTTGCCATGTATAAATATGCCGTAGGCATTTAATTAAAAAAACAGTGAAGCAATTTCTTCCTTTTCTTTGCGTCTCTTCGTCTTTGCGTGGTATATTTTCTCACTAATCCGCTTAGGTATTTGTCTTAAGTCTTTTCTCAAAGTCACAAAGCATCGTCTTCTTAGCAGGATTTTTATAGCAAGTAAAGTAAAAATGATTCAAAATGTACATCTTTGTAAAAAATTAAATTTTGAATTTTCTAGCTCATTTGTATTTAGCCGGCGATAACGAGGGTTTAATCATTGGTAATTTTATTGCCGATATGGTCAAGGGAAAAGCCTATAAAAACTATTCGGAATCTATACAAAAGGGAATTTTATTGCATCGTCAGATCGATTCTTTTACTGATAAACATCCTGTTTTTCGTCAAACAAAGTATCGAATTCAAAAAGAGCAAGGACCTTATTCCAGCGTATTAGTGGATATGTTTTACGATCATTTTTTAGCCACTGAATGGACACAATTTTCAGAGGAAAAACTAGAGGATTTTGTCTGTCGTAATTATCGCTTACTCATTAAGAATTTCCGTGTATTACCAGATCGCGCACGTACTATTCTGCCTTATATGGTTAGACAAAATTGGTTGGTTAATTATGCGCAGTTCGTGTCATTATCCTTGATTTTGGATCGAATGGATAGGAGAACTGATTACCGTTCCGGGATGAAAACGGGCGTTGACACTTTGCAAAAATATTATCCTGAAATAAAGCATGATTTTTATGCTTTTATGCCGGAAATTATGCATTTCGTTAAACAAAGCGATTTAAACGAAGTTTGAGTTTTTAATCTAAGTTCTAAAAGTAAGCAATCCTTTTTTTGAAGACTGTTGTTTAATCCTTACATTTGCTTAAACACATTAATTTGTATATAAAATGGCTTCTGATTATAATCTTCACTTACTTACACCTGTTTTTAATGATTGGGAAAGCCTTCAAATATTAATTTATAAAATTGAACAGATTGACTATTTGAATTCGTTTTCCATTAAAATGACAATTGTTGATGATGGTTCAATTGCAGAGATGGAAACCTATCCTAAAAGCAATAAAATATTAATTGAAATACTTCATCTTAAAACCAATGTAGGTCATCAACGTAGCATAGCCATCGGCTTGCAATATATTGCTGACACACAAAATAAGATAGGAAAAATTATTGTTTTGGATAGTGATGGGGAGGATAAACCTGAAGATATTCCAGAATTAATAAACGCTTGTGTTGCTACGAAAGATTCGGAAATTATTTTTGCTAAAAGAGATAAACGAAATGAAGGCTCCTTGTTTAGGTTCTCTTATTTTATTTACAAGTTAATTTTTAGAGTCCTTACCGGATTTTCAATAAACTACGGCAACTTTAGTTGCATTCCTCAAAAACGGTTGAAAAACTTAATTTTTCAGGAGAATATCTGGAATCATTTTGCGGCTAGTATATTTCAGTCTAAAATTCCCTATCAAAGCATTTTATTGGATCGAGGAAAACGTTACCATGGTGTGTCAAAAATGAATTTGAATGGATTAATACTCCATGGTTTAAGTGCAATATCCATTTATTTTGATGCCTTTACTATACGAATATTAAAAGGCTCTTTTTTAGGAATTGTAATAGGGCTTATCTTTATACTGAGTGTTTTCTATCAAAAATTAATTGCCGGAACTGCCATTCCCGGATGGGCTTCTAGTTTGATATTAATCATTTCGGGCATAATACTCCAACTGTTTTCGGTTACGCTGATTGTTCTTTTATTGCAATTGAGTAAACGTAAAACGCTTTCTCCTCCCGACAAGTATCTTTACAAAGAATTTATCGAATCTATCGAATCTTTTAATAGAAAATAGAGACTAATCCGCATGAAACTTTTACAGTTCATTAAACAAAATTCTATTTTACTTTCAATACTCCTTTTTGGAGTACTCTTACGGTTTTATCATATTGATTTTCAAAGTGTATGGTTAGACGAAATCCATACTTTAAACGAGTCGAATCCAAATTTAAGTTGGATAGCATTTTACAATTCACTACTGGCTTCAGATCCTCACCCACCTTTATACTTTGCTTTTGTTCGTATTTTGTTTGCCGTATTTGGATATAAAACAATTGTTTTAAGATTGTTTTCTGCTATTTTAGGTGTTCTTGGAGTCTATGCGATCGCTATTTTAGGGAAGGAAATGTTCAACAAAAAAGTGGGTTTAATTGCGGCTTTTCTTTTAAGTATAAATTATTTTCATCTGTATTATTCACAGGAAGGGCGGCCTTATATTTTTCTCGTTTTCTTTACTATCCTGGCCTTTTATCGCCTCATTATCTTTCTTAAAACGCCAAATAGGAAAAATGCAATTTGGCATGGTGTGTTTGCTGCTTTAATGATTTATGGTCATTTTTTCGGCTTGTTTGTTTTGTTTACTCACTATTTGCTAATGTTGTTTTTCCTGCTTTTAGTTGAAAAACAAGACAGATTAAAATTCTTTATTTCCCTTTTGCTGTCGGGTGTTGTGACTTTGGTTCTTTATCTTCCATCGCTGGGATTATTCATAAAATCTATGAATATCACAGAATTCTGGATTCCCGCTCCTACTCTGGATGTTTACACACTTATTATTAAAGAATTTTTTGGAAATTCAGAGCTGCTTTTCCCTATCGTAGGATTGGTTTTTCTTAGTTATTTTATAAAATTGGGAAAAGAAAAGGACTTTTCAATTAGTTATCGATCGATCATCGAAAACAAGACTATTTTTAATTTTATTGTCTTGATAACATGGATTATTATTGTATTGCTTATACCGCTGATTCGAAGCTATCTATCTGTGCCTATGCTTATCAGCAGATATTTTATAGTTATTTTACCTGCTCTTATTTTAATACTGGCGATTGGGATAAGTCAGTTTCAAAATAAAGTGTTCAGAACGCTTATTCTATCCTTGTTTTTTGTTTTTTCAATGACCGATATTCTCGTTATAAAGAATTATTATCATACAATTATAAAAGCACAATTTAGAGAATCAACACATTTTATTAGCCAAAATAATTTAAATAATACACCTGTGGTGAGTAGTTTAGGTTGGTATATGCCGTTTTTTCTTCAAAATGAAGATGTTCATTATACTATTATAGATAGTTCATTGGAAGATTACATCCAAGAAATGCAAAAGGATTCTATCAGGATTAAGCCTTTTTGGTATATAGATGGTTTTGGTAGAGACTATAAGTTAACAGAAAGCAGTCAAAATTTTATGAATACTCATTTTTATATTGAGAATAATTATGATGGTTTTCAAGCGTGGACGAAGCATTTTATCTTACTAAAAGATGTCCCTCAAACGCTTGATTTATCAAAATTTGGTGCATTACATCAATACAATGGTGATAGTTTTCTTTATAATATTGAAATGTTCGAAATGCCAAATAATATGGTCAAAATAAGTGGATGGGCTTATTTTGATCAGCAAGCTGCAACGAATTCGGTAATAGATATTGTTCTCCTAAAAGAAGGAGAAAAGATTGCTGAAAGGCTTCAAACTCAAAAAGTCATTCGAACGGATGTGACAAGCTATTTTAAAAGTGATTTTGATTTAAGTAATTCAGGTTTTGTGGTTGCCTCTTCTATTTTAAACCTAATACCGGGAAAATATCATTTAGCAATTTATTTGTTTAATAAAGAAACAAAGAAAGAAGGACTGGTTGTGACGGATAAAATAGTGTTGATATAAATTTGTTGTGTAGGATTAAACAATTGGAACAAAGAGTTGATAATGGAGACTAAGAAAATATAATTATAGCGCTGATATAAAGCTGACAAACAAACCTCGTTCGCCCATTTTATTAAAAGAATATTCAAAACGGAAATTCATATCGTAATAAGTTACAATGTTTATACCTGCGCCATATCCAAATAAAGTTGTATTTTGCAAGGTATTGGTTAATTGGGGAAGCTCTGTTGTGGAATAGGCAGCGTCTATGAAAAAGCTTAAATAAACTGACCAATGAACCTTAGAAAACTTGTTGGGAAGTAAAAGAAAATTTGATATTTGATCTTGAAATAAAGCATATTTCAGATCTGTTTTAAAGAGCGCGAAATTTTCCCCATCAATAACATAATGTTCATATCCTCTTACAAATTCCTGATGATATCCAAGTCCTGTATTTAAAAAATAGGGGTTACGACCGGTGCTTGCAATACGTCCGGTAAAACCACCAGCTAAATACCACTGATTTCCTAAATTCCAAAATTTGCGCACACTACTGGTTAATGATAGTACATCGACATTAGAATTGGAAGAAATTCCTAAACCTTGTTTCTCCAAAACAGCCTGTAAAAAGTATCCATTTAAAGCGTAATTTTTATTATCGCGATGATCGTTTCTAAATGTATAACTCAATGAAAAATAGTTAAACTTATTGGCTTGGTTTGGGTCAAAATTCGGATTTTTTTGAAAGATAGTATCGTTATACTTATGATCGTAATATCCCAATCGAAAAGAATGCGATGTATATATATTCTTGCGAATATTTAAAGTAATTGATGCATAATATTGATATCGAGCATATTTTTCAGTGCGGTAGCGAACCGGTTTATTGTTAATTGTTTGATAAGTTACTTCGTGGTTTCTGGTTAATCCGGCGTTTAAAATTAAACCGAGTGTCTGACTTATATTTATGAAAGGAATATCGTAATAAAACCCTAATTTTTCATCGTATCCACCTTGTGCTATTATTTTTAAAGCCTCTCTTCTCCCTCGAAAATTTTCCCAGGTAAAAAACAGTCCGTAATTAATTTTAGATAAGTCGTTAGATTCCCACCATGCATTTGGATTTCTTTCGGCGAGTTCAAAGATTGGCATTGGCCAAATATACCAGCGTTCGTCTAAATCGATGTGCACATTGGCATATATTTTTCCTTCTGAAGCAACTTGCACATCTCGTACTTCAACATAATTGAATAAGGACGTGTTTTGCAAGTTTTCTTTGCTTTTTTTTAAGTTGCTAATAAATTCTTTCAAGCATAAAGTATCTCCCACTTTAAAGGCTAATTCTCTATAAATAATTTTGTTTTGGGTAATCTTGTTTCCGTTCAGGTAAATTTGGTTTAAATACACTATTTTTAATGAATCAGGACAAGGAGTTTTTTCTTTTTGTCCAAATACAAAGGTGGTCGAGAAAGTAAAAATAAGGAGGATGAAAAACCGCTTCATTTTACAAGTTTAAATAGTTCATCAATGAATCGTAATTATCGTGAATCTTAGAATTGAGCTTTTCCTCTGTATAATAGGCTCTAACCAGGTAATTATATCTATAAAAAGTTTGCAATACAGCTTCAATATCCATTGTGTTTAATTTCATAGTCACTTCCAATCGAGTTGAATCTGAATGCGTACGTACATATAAATTAATCAGTTTGGAATTATTAGATTCAATAATTTGTGCAATTTGCGATAGAGAATAATCAAGAACATTCATTTCTAAAACAATTATTCCACCAGGGTTTATAACGCCGGTAATTTCAGCTAAATGACTGATTAAAACCCAGGTATGTATAGAGCCGAGATACTTATTTTTAGCATCTATAACTGGTAATAAGCTTAAATTGTCTAGCTGAAAAGCACTTAGTACATCGTAAATATGTTGATGTTCTAAAATTGATATTTGCGGTTTTGCTAGAGGATGAGCGCCAACAGCTTCATCAAATTGATTATATGCATAAATATCGTCTTCTGAAATTAGTCCTAAAAAGAGGTTCTCATTCACAATGGGCAAATGTTTTACCTTAAATTCTTCCATCAAACTTAATGCAGTAAGGGCAGTGTCGGAGGTTTTCAACGGTACTATATATTCACTTATCAATTCTATTGCGAGCATATTAATAGGGCTTTTCTGAAAAATAATCGTCCTTTATGATTGCAAGATAGTTATTATATCTTGATTGGGTAATCGCACCCGATTTTACTGCTTTTATTACTGCACAATTAGGTTCATGGGTATGCGTGCAATTATGAAACTTGCAGTTTGCAGCATATTCAGTAAATTCTAAAAAATAAGAAGGGACTTCTTTGGGAATAAAATCAATCAAACCAAAACCTTTAATACCGGGCGTATCAATAATATATCCTCCAATATCAAGCGGATGCATTTCAGCGAAAGTGGTCGTGTGAGTTCCTTTTTCTGTTGAGTCAGAGACATCTGAAGTAATTAATTGCAAACCGGGTTGTATTGCATTTATCAAGGCTGATTTCCCAACACCACTATGTCCGCTAAACAAATTTGTTTTGTTTTGAATTTTCTTTTTTAAAGACTCAATTCCTTCACCTGTTTTGGCAGATAATGGAAAGCAAGGATATCCTATTTTTGTGTAAATACGACTCCATTCATCCAAATGTGCTTGCAATTCAGCATCGTTTAGATCAATTTTATTAAATACTAAGATTGATGGAATATGATACGCTTCGGCGGATAGTAAAAATCGATCGATAAAACCACTAGAAGTACGTGGAAAAGCTAATGAAATAACCAAAATTGCATAGTCGATATTGGCGGCAATTATGTGAGAACGACTGCTTAGTTTGGTGGCTTTTCTAATTAGATAATTTCTGCGCTGATGAATGGTTTTGATTAAACCAATTCCTTCTTCTTTTTGCAGTACAAAGGAAACTACGTCACCAACGGCAATTGGATTTGTGCTTTTAATCCCCTGCGTTTTAAATCGGCCTTTTAGTTTGCATTTAATAGTTTCTCCTTCTTGTGTTTGCACAAGATACCAACTTCCTGTCGATTTAATTACGATTCCTTCCAAATTATTGATAATTAAAGTACTCTGATTTGACGGTAAATTTACAAACTATTAGAATATCCGCTTACAAATTTGTTGACTTCTTGAATTATTGTTTCTGATTATTCAATTTTGAATTTATGCTATGTATATTGATATAATAAAACAATAGATAATGCTTTTTATTTCTTGTTTATCAAAATCAAAGCCTCTTCAATAAAATTATCGTTTTGGAGAAAAACTTGATAAAAACCATCTTCAAATAAATTTCGTGCAATTTCAGCTTTTAGCAGGGTTAAAATATATTTTTTTGATTCTAATAGCTCTTTTGTACTTGGATTCATTTTCTTTACTTCAGGTAAACGACTCAATTGTTTGTATATATTATCATCTTCTTTATAGTTGGATATAAAATCTTCAACTGATTTAAAATGTTCTAAATCTATTCGATTTTTATCTACATAATCAAAGGCAAATTGGTAAATAATTGATTTATTTAACAGTCGATTGTAAAAGGAAAAGTTGATACTTGTATCTGAAACTATGTAATGATCCGGCCAAATTCCACCACCACCATAAACTGTTCTTCCATTATGAGTTTTGTATTTTAAAGAATCGGATATAGAAGAGCTGTCTGGAGCAAGCAGAAATTCGGTATGTAGACGCTTATAATAATCGTTATAGTAATCTTCTGTGCCGTTTTTATAGGGGCGTTGAATACTTCTTCCACTTGGTGTATAATAACGTGCCACCGTTAAGCGTACTGCTGATCCATCTTTAAAATTCATTTGTTCCTGAACAAGACCTTTACCAAAGGAACGTTTTCCAATAATTAATCCACGATCATTGTCTTGAATTGCTCCTGCAACTATCTCTGAAGCTGAAGCGGAATTCTGATCTATCAGAAGAATTAAATCGCCTTTTTCAAATGAAGATCCACCTGAGGAATAAAAACTTTCTTTGGGTCGATTTCGACCTTCTGTATACACGATTAACTTGCCTTTTTCTAAAAATTGATCTGAAATATAAATAGCTGCTCCAAGATATCCTCCGGAATTTCCTCTTAAGTCGAGGATTAATTTTTGCATTCCCAAGTGTTTAAGCTCTTTCATTGATGATGAAAACTCTTCGATTGTAGTAGCAGAAAACCGACTCAATTTTATATAACCCACACTGTCGTTAAGCATATATTTTGCATCGATACTATAGGTTGGAATTGCCGCTCTTTTTATTGAAAAATTAAGTAGTTCTTTTTCGTCTTTGCGTTTTATCAATAAATTTACCAAAGAACCCCGTTCGCCTTTTAAATGTTTTTGAATGTCGAGACTGTTATAATTATGGTTCACTAAGGTGTCTGTATCAGCACAAATTATACGATCGCCTGCTCGAATTCCTGCCTTTTGAGAAGGTCCATTATTGAGAGGTAATATGACTACCACACTGTCATTTACCATTCTAAACTGTATTCCAATTCCATCAAATTTCCCTAATAAAGGGTCATTGGCTGCGTGAAACTGCTCTGCATTTATATAAACTGAATGAGGATCTAGTTTTGTAAGCAGATTTTCCAGTACAGCTTCTTCCTTTTCCTGTATGTTTATGCTATCTACATAATCTGTTTTTATATAATCAAGAACACGATTTATTTTATTCTTATTGGATGCAGTTTTCTTTTTCATTAAACTTTGCCCCAAAAGAATACCTAACAAGAAAATAAGTATGAAATAGTAAGGATAATAAGCTTTATTTTTTAACATTTTTGCCTTATTTAGGCGTCAAAAATACAAGCTTTTTCGATAAGATTTCTTTTATTACTGAAATCCCTTTTTTTGCCCATTTGTCTTACGTATTTTTGCCCTTAAAAATTTATCTTATGCAAACCTGGTTTACTTGTAAAGTAAAATATCAAAAAATTGATGATCACGGTAAAATGAGCCGTGCATCTGAAACGTACTTAGTTGATGCAATCAATTTCACAGAAGCTGAAAGACGTATATTTGAAATATTGGAAAAATATGTAAGTGGTGATATTGAAGTTGTTGGCATTTCGAGAACTAATTTTACTGAAATATTTAATTATGATGACGGTCAATATTGGTATAAATCAAAAGTGGGTTGGAGTATTTTTGATGAAAATAGTAGCAAGGAAACGAAAGTGAGTAATCAAATGCTTGTGGCTGCTAATTCTGTGAAAGAGGCTTATGATAGAATCTCAGAGAATCTTGAGACAATGTTAGTTCCTATTGAAATTAGTTCAGTTTCCATTAGTTCTATTCTTGATGTATTTCCATTATTTACTGAAGAAGGTAGTGACGAAGATTAAGTCAATAAATCACATTTCTTTTTTCTAAAAAAGTAACTTAATTCTTTTGATTAGGTATAAGGAGTAAATTATAACTCTAGATAAACGGAGTTTAAAATACTATGTGGTAATTTAATTTTATTATGTTGAAAAGCAAAGAAATTACAATTAATTCAAGCTTAACAGAACTTTATAAAATAGAGGAATTCGTTGAAGCCATTTCGGATGTTTATAATATTAACAATAATTATTATTCAACAATTCTGATTAGTTTGGATGAAGCCGTTCGGAATGCGATTGAACATGGTAATGAATTTAGTGCTGATAAGAAGGTTACTATTTCTTTTGCAGCTAAAAATGGGGAGCTTATTTTTTCGGTTAATGATGATGGCGATGGATTTATTTTAAATGATATCCCGGATCCTACAAGTCCTGATTATGATATTAATCAAGAAACAGGAAAAGGCTTGTTTTTAATGAAGCAATTGAGCGATAGTATTAGTAGTAATATTAAAGGGAATGAAATTTCTATGCACTTTAAAGTGTCAAGCATAAATAAAGAGTTAGCTGTCCAGCGTAATTTGGCTTTGAAAACTTTTTTCCAGGAAAATAAACAAACAGTTAACGTTTAAACGGTGGATTCCAATATTGTTTTTATAGATACTACCAAAAAGATTTATTCTAATGATCTTTCAATTCTTCGATCATGGATTGTTTCTACAGCCATAGATGAAGGATATACAGTAGGAGAATTAAGTTTTACTTTTTGTGATGATGATTATTTACACGCTATAAATGTAGAATTTTTAGATCATGATACTTATACTGATATTATTACATTCGACTATAGCTCTGATAAATATTTAGCGGGGGAAATCTATATTAGTTTAGATCGTGTTTATGAGAATGCGAGTCTATTTAAACAAAAGATAAATCAGGAAATTCGAAGAATTATTATTCATGGAGTCTTGCATCTGCTGGGTTATAAAGACAAAAGTCAGGAAGATAAAGCTGAAATGACTTTGAAAGAAGATTATTATTTATCTTTGCAGCCTGATTTATAATAGAGAATTTCTTTTAATTATTTCATATTATACTGATACACAAGTATATAGTATATATGTTTCACGTGAAACAAGCATAAAATGTTTGAAAAATATGATGTAATAGTTGTTGGAGCTGGTCATGCTGGTTCTGAAGCCGCCGCTGCTTCTGCAAATCTAGGTTCCAAGACACTACTGATAACCATGGACATGGATAAAATTGCTCAAATGTCTTGTAATCCGGCTATGGGAGGAATTGCTAAAGGTCAAATTGTACGTGAAATTGATGCCTTAGGCGGATATTCAGGTATTGTTACGGATAGTAGTATGATTCAATTCCGAATGTTAAATCGTTCAAAAGGACCTGCAATGTGGAGTCCGAGAGCCCAAAGCGACCGAATGTTATTTTCTCAAACTTGGCGTGAAATGTTGGAGCAAACAGACAATTTAGATTTTTGGCAGGACAGCGTTATTGGTATTTTGGTTAAAGATAATTGTATAGTAGGTGTTCGTACAAAAATGGGGCAGAAAATTTATGCCAAAGCGGTTATTATAACTGCTGGAACATTTCTAAATGGTAAAATGTTTATTGGGGAAAAAACACTTTATGGCGGACGTATGGGTGATGCTGCTTCAACGGGAATTACTGAAGATTTAGTGAAATTGGGTTTTAGAGCCAGTCGGATGAAAACCGGAACACCTGTAAGAGTTGATGGAAGGACTATTGATTTTTCACTTTTGACTGAACAAAAAGGAGATGATTTAGTTGGAAAATTCAGTTATTTAAATACAGTAAAACTTGAAAAGCAACGAAGCTGTTATTTGGCTTATACCAGTAAAACAGTACATAATACTTTGAAATTAGGATTTGATTTATCGCCGATGTTCACAGGTAGGATTGGTGGAGTTGGACCTCGTTATTGTCCTTCCATTGAAGATAAAATTGAGCGTTTTTCCGATAAGGATAGTCATCAATTGTTTATCGAACCTGAAGGTTTGACAACAATAGAATATTATGTAAATGGATTTTCATCCAGCTTGCCTGATTATATTCAACTAAAAGCTTTGAGACTAATTCCGGGTTTTAAAAATGCTAAAATTTTCCGACCTGGTTACGCTATCGAATATGATTATTTTCCACCGGAGCAATTAAATTATACATTAGAAACTAAATTAATTTCCGGTCTTTATTTTGCTGGTCAAATAAATGGAACAACAGGATACGAAGAAGCAGCAGCTCAAGGATTAATGGCAGGCATCAATGCGCACTTAAAGATTGCAAATAAAAAGCCATTTATGCTTGGTCGTGCCGAAGCGTATATTGGAGTTTTAATCGATGATTTGATCACAAAAGGCGTGGACGAACCTTACCGTATGTTTACATCAAGAGCTGAGTATAGAATTTTACTTCGTCAAGATAATGCAGATTTACGTCTTACAAAAAAAAGCCATGCTATTGGGCTTGCTTCACAAGAACGATTAAGTAGAGTTCTTATCAAAGAAAGGGAACTAGATGCGTTTATAAAATATTGTAAAAACACTTCGGCATTACCAAGTGAGGTAAACGACTATTGTATTCAATCAGGAACACAACCAATAGTACAAAAAACTAGAATATCTCAATTGCTCTTGAGACCTCAACTGCATTTGGATGGTTTAACAGATGCAATAGAATTATTGAAAATATTCATTGAAGAACATCCGGATATTGATCAGGAAATTTTGGAAGAAGCAGAAATTCAAATCAAATACGAAGGATATATAAAAAAGGAGAAAGAAATTGCTTCTAAACTTCAAAAGTTTGAAGATATCGAGCTTCACTTGGATTTTGACTATCAGAATTTGCAATCCATTTCTTTTGAAGCACGGGAAAAATTGACTTCAATTAAACCCAGAACAATTGGACAAGCTTCTAGAATAAGTGGAGTTTCTCCTTCAGACATTTCTGTTTTACTCGTATTTTTAGGCCGTTAATTGATCTCGTTTCACGTGGAACATAAACAAGAATCTATACAAATCTGTCCTATTTGCGAAAGCAATAACATAAAGGAACAATTTCAACTCAAAGACTATTTTCTGAGTCAGGAAGTATTTACGATAAGTAAATGTAGTGTTTGCGGATTTCAATTTACCAATCCGAGACCTTTAAAAAGTCAAATCAGTCTCTATTATAAATCCGAAGATTATATATCACATTCCAACAAAAGCACGGGTTTATTTGCTGTTTTATATCAGCTAGCCAGATATCTTAATCTTGCTTTTAAATATGCGATTATTAAAAAACACACTACAGTTGGAAAAGCTCTGGATATTGGAAGTGGAACGGGTCATTTTTTAAATTATCTCCAAAATAAGAACTGGTTGGTTCAGGGAATAGAACCGGATAATGAAGCTGCCGAATTTTCTCGAAATAATTTCGAATTAAAAATTAATTCTGAAAGTGAATTAAAAAAATTAGAATACAATTCATTCGACTTAATCACCATGTGGCATGTGCTAGAACATGTTCATGATTTAAATGAAAGAATGAGCGAATTACTCAGGCTTATTAAACCAAAAGGAACACTAATATTGGCTTTACCTAATCTTGATTCCTTTGATGCTAATTATTATGATAAATACTGGGCAGCTTACGATGTTCCTCGTCATCTTTATCATTTTACTAAAAAAGACATCGAAAACCTGGCTACTAAGCATGGTTTTGTTATCGAAAAAATCTATCCAATGAAACTGGATGCTTTTTATGTTTCATTACTGTCAGAAAAATTCATTGGAAAAAAATGGGGATTTTTTAGGGCAATTTATATCGCTTTGCGGTCAAATATTAAAAGTTCTGCTCAAAACCCCACAACTTCCAGCTTGATCTATATTTTATGCCCTAACAAGGCCTGAATTTTCGATATAATTCATTAATTCCTTTCTATAGTATAGCTAGTTCAATTTTTTCTAAAACACGCTTATTTCTAAACGTACTTCTATATATTTAGATATCAATAAATTATTTGTAAATTTTTAAGACTTACAGCTCAAAATTCGGAGGAAAGGAAATTACCCTTCATTTTGTCAACTCAAGAATTTGTATTTCCTTTGCCTTCTATTTAGAAACAATACAAATAACCAAATGTTACATAAAATTCAAAGCCTAAGAAATCTGACCGATTCGACTTATATAATTCGTCTGGATAAAAATAATTTTGATTTCCGTTCAGGCCAATATTTGAGTTTAGGTTTACCCGATGATTCGAATATGAGAGAATATTCTATTTACAGTGGTTCCAATGATCCATATTTGGAAGTTTTAATTAAGGAAGTTAAGGAAGGCGATGTTTCAATTCTTCTTAAAAAAACTAAAATGGGTCAGGCATTAAACATAGAAGGGCCCTATGGATTTTTTACATTAAGGGAGGAGGATATTGAAAACAAACAGTTTCTATTTTTAGCGACGGGAACAGGTATTTCTCCTTTTCATAGTTTTGTAAAATCAAATCCAAATTTAAAGTATATGCTTATACATGGCATACGTTTAAAATCTGAAACCTATGAAAAAGAAATTTATTCAAAACAGAATTATTTTTCTGCGATTAGTCAGGACTCAAACGGAAATTTCCATGGGAGACTCACAAGTTATTTAAAAACATTCAACATAGTACCAAACACACTCTGCTATCTGTGTGGCAATGTAGATATGATTCACGATGCCTATGATATTTTACAAGGAAAAGGCATTCCCGTCGATCAGATACATTCGGAAGTTTATTTTTAAAAAGTAAAAAGTCTTAGCTGTTTCTTATTTCATACTGATGGGAAATATTAATAAGTCTGACTAGATGAGTAATTCTGAAAGTTCCATTGGCTTTTATATTCAATAAAATATCACAATCCCAAATCTGGTAATCTGCACATTAATCCTATATTTGCTTTAAAGATAATAGCAATGCCTCAGAACATTTATTGCTCTTTAAAATATGCAGAGTATCAATATGATAAACGACAAAAAAAGATGAGTGGAAAAACCTTTGTAGAAAAGATCTTTGGTGCTTCACGCGGTAGTATCGTGTTTAAAAAACCAACAATTGTCCTTACACACGACAACACCTCGAGTATCTATAATACTTTCAAGAAAATGAATGGTGAGAAAGTAGCTGATTCCAATCAGCAACTCATAGTTCTTGATCATAATGCGCCACCTACTAATGCAAAACTTGCCAACGATTATCAAAAAATAAGAGATATCGTAAAGGAGCAAGGCATTTCTAAATTCCACGATGCTGGCAAAGGAATCTGTCATCAAATAATGGCAGAATACGCTAAACCCGGAATGATTATCGTTGGAAGCGACAGCCACACCTGCACGGCTGGAGCATTTAACGCCTTTGCCGCCGGCATTGACCGCACAGAAGCTGCCGGACTATGGAAGTTAGGCGAAACCTGGTTTAGAGTTCCTGAAACGATTAAAATAACACTCAAGGGAAAACTTCGGGAAGGCGTTTATGCCAAAGATTTGTCTTTATGGATAATTGGTATGATTGGAAGTAGCGGAGCTGATTATATGTCGATAGAATACCATGGCGAAGGTGTAAAAACCTTGAGTATTTCTCAAAGAATGACGATTACAAATCTAGCCTCAGAAATGGGAGCGAAGAACGCCGTTTTTCCTTACGATGAAATTTTAGAGGCTCATTTAGGTGAGTCAATGGATTCTGTTTGGGCAGATGAAAATGCAATTTATGCGAGAGAAATAGAAATTGATTTAAGTACGCTTTTCCCTGTTGTGGCAATCCCGCATCATGTGGATAATGTAAAAGCGTTGAGCGAAGTGCTTGGAACTAAAATTCATCAAGCACTAGTTGGCACATGCACCAACGGTCGATATGAAGATTTAGAGGAAGCCGCCAAGGTTTTAAAAGGAAAAAAACTGCCCACGGGTTTTCAAATGCTCATTGTACCGGCATCACAAAAAATATACTTGGAAGCCTTAAAAAGTGGATTCATCGAAATTTTTATGAAAGCCGGAGCTCATGTTTTAGCTTCTTCTTGCGGTCCGTGTTTAGGAACCGGACAAGGAATACCTGCAGATAATTACAATGTAATTAGTACGGCCAACAGGAATTTTAAAGGAAGAATGGGAAATAAAACAGCAAATATTTTCTTGGCTTCTCCTTCGGTTGTTGCGCATTCTGCTCTGGCAGGAAAAATTGTTGATCCACGAGGAGTTAAAGTAAGGCAAGAAGTATTTCCATTTAAGCTTAAAAAAGGAAGTAAAGTAGAGATTCCAGCCGGAGAAGATCGCTATTTAGCTGGTATTTGGAATTATTCCGATGCTCATAATTTGAATACAGATCAAATGTTTGCCGGAAATTTAACCTATAATATCAACAGCTCTGATGCCGAAGCGATTATGCCTTATTTGTTTGAAGGTTTCGATCCAAGTTTTACGAAACGGGTTCAAAAAGGAGACATTATAGTGGCCGGAGAAAATTTTGGTTGTGGAAGTTCTCGTGAACATCCTGCAGTTGGATTAAGTCATGCCGGAATTAAAGCCATAATCGTAAAATCTGTAAATCGAATTTTTTATCGCTCCTCTGTAAATCAAGGCTTGCCCATTATAATATTGCCAGAAGCCGTTGAAGAATACAAAGCAGGAGACGCATTAAGCATAGATATGGCCAAAGGTGAGCTTAAGATAAACGATAAAACATTTCAATTCGAACCTTTGCCTGATAAACTAATGAAAATATTCTCGGCTAAAGGTCTTGTAAATTTTATCCGTGATTTAGATTAATAATCAGAAATTAAATTCTGAAGATTCTTATATCGATTTTGATAATCTTCCATAGATCGTCGAATAATTTCTCTGGCTTCTTCAAAACCATAAGTATGTGTAATTTCTACTTGCGCTTTTCCGGCTGCTCCCGGTAAATCTTTATAAGTAAGAAAATAATGCTTCAAACGTTCTATAATCAAATCGGGAGCATCACCAATATCCTTATAACCACCATAGACAACATCACCGGCTAAAACAGCAATAATCTTATCATCAGCTTCATCGCCGTCCAGCATTCTGAAACCACCAATCGGAATAGCTCTTACTAAAATATCGCCATGAGTAATTTCCTTTTCCGTAAGCACACAAATATCAATAGGGTCTTTATCGCCTTTTATTTCATCTCTACCTGTTTTCTCTCGGCAATATTCAGCCACTCTTTCTTCGGAATAAGATTGTGGAATAAATCCGTAAAGAGCGGGTACCGTATTGCTATATTTTTGAGGTCTATCCAAACGTAAATAGCCGGATTCCTTATCAACTTCGTACTTTACAGTGTCAGTAGGAACCATTTCAATATAACAAGTAATCAAATTCGGGGCATCATCACCGATATTAACACCATGCCAAGGATGCGATTTATAGCGCAATCCCATCAATTTGCCTATAGGATCCATTAATGAATTACTCATAATTTTTAATCTTTGATGTGTTAATTTAATAATGTGCTGATGTGAAAATGTACAATTTTACAACAAACACTTTATATAACTTTAAGTTCCTTTCCAACTTTAACAAAGGCTTCAACGGCTTTATCAAGATGCTCAACTTCGTGAGCTGCAGAAAGCTGAACACGAATACGCGCTTGTCCTTTTGCCACTACAGGGAAATAAAAACCAATTACATAAACGCCTTCTTCCAATAATTTTGCAGCAAAGTCTTGTGATAATTTTGCATCATATAACATTACTGCAACGATGGCGGATTTGGTGGGTTTGATATCAAATCCTGCGGCTAACATTTTCCCTAAGAAATAGTCTGTATTGGAATGTAGTTTGTCTTGTAATTCGTTGGTTTCGTTCATCATATCAAACATTTTGATGCCCGTACTAACCACCATTGGAGGAAGTGAGTTTGAGAATAAATACGGACGAGAACGCTGACGGAGCATATCGATAATTTCTTTTTTACCCGTTGTAAAACCACCAACAGCACCACCAAATGCTTTGCCAAGTGTTCCTGTAATAATTTCAACTTGGCCACGAATATCAAACAACTCAGTCACTCCACGACCAGTTTCTCCAACAACACCAGCAGAATGACATTCATCAATCATTACCATAGCATCATATTTATTAGCAAGCTCAACTATTTTATCCATTGGAGCAACATTACCATCCATAGAGAAAACGCCATCTGTAACTACCAAACGGAAGCGATGTTTTTGAGCTACTTTCAATTGCGCTTCCAAATCTTCCATATTCGCATTTTCAAAACGATAACGCGCAGCTTTACATAAACGCACGCCATCAATAATAGACGCATGATTTAAAGAATCAGAGATTATAGCATCTTCATCCGTTAACAAAGGTTCAAAAACACCACCATTTGCATCAAAAGCAGCAGCATAAAGAATGGTATCTTCGGTTCCGAAAAACTCAGCAATTTTTTGTTCAAGTTCTTTATGAATATCCTGTGTTCCACAGATAAAACGCACAGAAGACATTCCATATCCACGCTCGTCTAAAGCATCTTTAGCCGCTTGAACTAATATAGGATTGTTAGAAAGACCAAGGTAATTATTAGCACAAAAGTTTAGCACTTCTTGTCCGGTAGATACACTTATTTCCGCTCCCTGTGGGCTCGTAATAATACGTTCGTTTTTAAAAAGTCCGGCTTCTTTTATCTGGCTCAGTTCCTCTTTTAGAAAGGATTGAAATTTAGTATACATAGGTGTTTATTTTATATATTTTTATGCAAAAGTAATTATTTTAATCGCTCGAAAAAAACAAGCTCAAAATGATTTAATAGTAAGAACGAAACTCTTTTCTGGAAATCTAAAAGACTAATTTTTATATTCCGGTTGTATTTAAATTACCCAAACTTATCGTAATAATTCTTTTCTGACTTTTAGCAGTATCCGAAGAAATATCCAAACTCACCTGAAGATGTAAATTGAAAATATTCAGATTCATTTCTTTCGCTCGAATTTGTCCGATTTTTAAAATATCCGCATTGATAATTCCTTTATAACGCGAATATTCATTACTAAAAATTTCATTTTCCCCATTTGTGATGTATTTTCTGTCGTAATCCTGAAAATGATAGATATTGGCCACATCTTCAATGGTATAGACTTGTAAATTTTCGAGGCCATCAATATTGGTTAAAAACCAATTGTGACTGTTTTCATCGAGCAAGCAACGATTTAAATTATCTTTTTCCAAAATGCGCGAATTATTGATAATACCACTTCCATAGAAATTGTTATCAAAAGTGAAAAGCGTATCGTAGGTTATCGCATATCGCAAACTGATGCCCCCAATAATATTACGAAGTTTTGGGAATAGATGATAAGAATTATACGCCCGTACAACAATCTCAAAATTAATAGCGAACACAATGGAATGCATAGGCGAATCCATAATTAAAAAGCCTCCATCTCCAGTACTAATAAAGGAGTTTTCTATTTTCTGAGCCGTGTATTTTTGAAATATAAACTGATTGGATCTCAAACACAACTTAATGGTTTTATCAAAAAACAATTTAAATAAACTGGGGATTAGCGTTTGTTCAAGATGTTGAAACATTCCATAACGATAAATATCAATACCCAAAACCGATTGACGAGTTAAATTTTTTGGGTCAATATAAGTTTCTAATTTCTTATATAATTGTGTGCTATCGGGCACAAAATTCGTTTTCTGATAAACCGATTCATCGTCCTCTTTGTGAAGAATTTCGAGAATTTTATCAAAGTCAATTTTTTTTAGATTCTTTTTCATTTAAGCTAAGCTTTAGTGTTATTTTAAGACTATTCTGCCCAGACGTTCAGAAATAAGTTTTTGAATATTTTGTTTTTTTAGAATAAGCATAATCACTTTTTCCTTCTCGCTTTCCGCAGACTCTTTAAGTTCGTTTTGAAGGAGATGAATTTCCTGCTCGAGCTTCCTTTGCTTAAAAGATAAAACAGAATTATTTACCGTTTTTAAAAGCATTTCTTCCTCGCTCATTACATGAATTCTTTCCTTTTTCAACCAATTTTCCGAAAGGCTATAAGGCGTACTCAACACATCAGCCGCAATTTTCACAATCTCTTCATTCGCATGATTGATAAACACATGATGAGTCGGTAATTTTCCTTCATCTAAACCTGTTTTATAGACTTCATAAATCTGCTGATAAACAGGATTTAAAAAACGTAATCCGTCATCATCCAATTGTTCAATAATAAAGCCTGCCACATTGACCTCAATAACAGTCTCTTCTGCCTTTTCATTTTCTTTAAAGCGATAATCGAAGGATTGATTTCCATATTGTAAAAGTAAACGTATCAAGTTTTCTTCCTGATAAGCCAAAGGCGATTTGGTCTCTGGCCTGACTTGCACTTGCGAAGGAGACGAGGAAAGCTTTTGTTGGTCAGACTCTGGAATAGAACGCGCTTGACTTTGACGCCCTTTCCGTAAGCGTTTATTTAGATCGTTGATAAGGGTTTGTTCGGGAATATCCAATAATAAAGAACATTCTTTTACATAAACCGAACGCATAATTTCATCAGGAATAATGGCAATAGATTGTACAATTTCCTTAATTAAACCACCTCGCTTTATAGGATCATTCGCTGCTTCATCGCTAAGCAGTTTTGTTTTAAATTTGATGAAATCATCAGCCTGAACATCGAGAAACTCCTCAACTTCATGAGCCGCATGAGAACGTGCATAACTGTCGGGATCTTCACCTTCAGGGAAGAGAACAACTTTCACATTCATCCCCTGCTCCAGAATCATATCAATCCCACGAAACGATGCTTTTATTCCTGCTGTATCGCCATCGTATAAAATGGTAATATTTGGCGTAAAGCGTTTAATTAGCTTGATTTGATCTGTAGTTAAGGAAGTTCCAGAACTAGCAACAACATTCTCAATTCCACTTTGATGCAGGGAAATAACATCGGTATAGCCTTCAACCAAAAAGCAATTGTCCAATTTTAAAATGGATTGCTTGGCAAAATAAATTCCATACAGAACTTTACTCTTATTATAGATATCAGATTCTGGCGAATTCAGATATTTTGCAGCACTCTTTTCTATTTTTAAAATTCGTCCACCAAAGCCAATTACTCGCCCCGACATATTATGAATAGGGAACATCACACGCGCCTTAAACCTATCGAAAACTTTGTTATTTTCTTTAACAATAGTCAGGCCTGTTTTCTTTAAAGATTGCAGCGGATAAGAGTTCGTCTGCGCATAATCAGTAAAAGCCGTCCATTCATCAGGGCTATAACCCAGTTCAAACTTTTTAATAAGCGCATCACTTAATCCACGCTCACGTAAATAAGATAACCCAATAGCTTTTCCTTTTGGATCTTCCCAAAGTATTTTAGCGAAATAATCTTTAGCGAATTCCGAAACATGCAACAAACTATCACGCTCGGTGGTGGCTTGAATTTGCTCAGGAGTTTGCTCTTTTTCTTCAATGTGGATATGATATTTTTTGGCAAGATATTTTAGCGCTTCAGGATAGCTATAATGCTCGTGCTCCATCAAGAACTTGGTGGCATTACCAGCAGCGCCACAACCGAAACATTTATAAATTCCTTTTGCTGGAGAAACTGTAAACGAAGGTGTTTTCTCATTATGAAAAGGGCAGTTACCCAGAAGGTTTACACCACGCCTTTTCAGTGGAACAAACTCACTAATAACCTCTTCAATCTGGACTGTTTCGAGAATTTGCTGTATGGTTTCTTGTGGTATCAAATGAATACGGATTTTATACAAAAATAGTATTTATAGCTGAAAGTAAAATGAAATAATTGGAATTCTGGATTATCAATCCCTTCAAGGGTTTCAAACCCTCGTAGGATAGTTTTAACCAGTTGTCTCAAGCCACGATAAAGATTTTTTCTTATTCTTGAAATGACGGGAGCGCTCGAAATGACAGAAGGACTAGGAATAACAAACTCAATTATTCAAAACACACTCATTCATATACCGCCATTCAGGGATAAAACCATTTATTAAATCATCTTTTTTTAGATCTGCTGTATTTTTTTATTTGTTTTTCTCTGTTAATGGCATAATCAATTCTAGTAAATGCTCATAATACATCAAATAATGACAGTTGTATTTCTTAGTAAATCCATCAATTAAACCCTTAGAACGCTCATAAACTCGTCTTGGCAAATTGTTAGTAACACCAACATACAAAACCGTTTTGTTTTTATTTGTGACAAAATATACATAATAATTATCGTCCTTCATGATTAAGTAAAATTAGCAAAAAAATCTATCAGAATAGCAGTCAATTATTTCAGCAACCCCCCGTCATTTCAACGGAGCGTAGCACACTTGTCATTTCGAACGTAGTGAGAAATCTGTTTATTCAGTAGGGAAACATTTATAGATTTCTCTCCGTCAGTCGATGGATCGAAATGGTGGGGCTTTCGGAATGTCCGCCTTAGGATTATCAATCCCTACGAAGGTTCAAAATCTCGTAGGGCTACCCTCTTTTTATCCTTTTAAATTCAACAAAGGATTCCTTATTTCGCCGGACTTAATTCTAAGAGCTATGTCATTTTTTCATTTTTTATGTCATTTTTTCATTACCATTAGCAGTATAACTGAAATAATTTCACTTTTTTAAAATGGTATAAAATTTGAACTTTTCCTTCTGAAATTAATTTTATTGTTTAACAAAAAAATGGAGGAATAAATTATGTCACTCGTTAGATTTACAAATCAGTTTCCAAGTTTGTTTGATCGGTTTTTTGAAAACGATATGTTTGATTGGTCAAACAGGAATTTTTCGGTAACCAATACCACATTGCCTTCGGTAAACGTAAAAGAAAATGCAGAAGGTTATGAGGTTGAAATGGCAGCGCCGGGTTTTGAAAAGGAAGATTTTAAAGTGGAGCTTAACAATAATGTGCTCAACATTTCATCTGAAAAAAAGATTGAAAAAGAGACAAAAGAAGATGAGCACTTTACAAAGAAAGAATTTAGCTATCAGTCATTTAGCCGTTCTTTCTCACTTCCGTTTACTGTAGAAAATGACAAAATTACAGCCAAGTATGAAAAAGGTATTTTGAATGTTTCTATCCCTAAAAAAGAAGAAATGAAACCAAAGCCTATGAAACAAATTGAAATCAAATAACAAACTTTTAAAAGAAAGTTAATGATACGATGACTCCGAGTCATCGTATCATACCAATTATAATTCCAAATGACTGATAAATAAATAGAATTGTTTTTTTCTTTTTTGAATCACAAAATCTTTTAATAGCCTTTTTATGGAAATATTTTTTGATGAGAAAAAAGGAGAAAAGAAACTGT
>JAGGUP010000055.1 GCA_021158405.1 Bacteroidales bacterium | reverse complement strand
GTTCTATTTTTTTACTACCTAAACCATTAATATGCTTTAATGTAAGTGATTCCGTAGGTAAATAATTCACCATTTCAATTAATGCTTTTTGAGAAAAAATCATATAAACAGGAATTCCTAAGTCCATAGCTTTTTCATATCGCCACGAACGTAAAAGGGAGTACAACACAGGATGCGGAATAGAATCGGGACTTAGCACTTCTTTTGCCTTTCTTTTTTTTGAAGCAGGCAACTCTTTTTCAATCAATGCTTTTGCTCGTGCATCCAATAATTTTTTCACCTGAAAACCTCCTTTACAAACTTGGAAACATTGCAATTTTAGATTAGTTTCTTCCAATAGATTTTTGGCTGTTGCATTTATCTGCTTACGCAAAGTGGTATTATCAATTTCTAAATCCGCTTTTCCCAAATTATCGTAAAGCACTGTTTTTACTTTATCATGAAAATATTTTGCAGCTTTGACAATACGTTCCTGCAAATCGATATTGTTTTCAGCATCGGCTTGCGTTCTTAAATATTGTTCTATCTGAAGTTGGAATTTTACAGACACCTCTAGTAATTCTGCGAGAAAAGTGGTGTGTATCTGTTTGAAAAAATCAATCAAGACCTGTGGAACACTTGACGAGTTTTCGCGCATTAGTTTATTCAAAACATTCAATAGCATCTTGGTTCTTTCAAAGCTAAACAAATCAGTTAAGAGTTCGCGTTGATAAGCTAATTTCGCATCTGACAAATTGCTGTCATCGGGCTGATTTTGTTCCACATTCTGAATAAAACCACTCACCGTAGTATCGTTTATAATACTGCGATTTGAAATAGGCGTGCTCAAAACCATGCCTTCCAAGGTTTTGCAACGGCTGAGTGCCACATACACCTGTCCGTGAGCAAATGAGGCTTCGGCATCGATAATAGCATGTTCAAAAGTTAATCCCTGACTTTTATGAATAGTAATTGCCCAAGCAAGCTTTAGCGGAAACTGACTGAAAGAGCCTTCCACAACTTCTTTAATCTCAGCTGTTTTGGTGTTTATCGAATAATGTACATTGTCCCATTGCAAAACACTTACGGCAATTTCATCTTCGTCATCGGGACATTGCACATAGATTATTTCATCCTCAAGTTTTGTTATTTTCCCGATTTTACCATTGTAAAAAAGTTTTTGCGGGTCTGGATCGTTTTTAACAAACATCACCTGAGCGTCCACTTTTAGCTTCAATTCGAAATCTGTAGGATATGAGAATTCAGGGAAATTGCCTTCAATCGACGCCCGAAAACTATGTGTTTTTGAAGTCAGTTCCTGTAATTTTGTTTCGTTAAGGCGATGTGCCTGAATATTGTGTGTGCAAAGTGTTATAAAACCTTCCTTATCCTTGTGTTTAAAATCCGGAATATATCTTTTATTCAGTTCATTAAGTGCTTCTTGATCGAGTTTGTTATCCCTGACTTTATTTAAAATTGAAATAAATCGGTTGTCTTGCTGGCGAAAAACATGTGTGAGTTCAATACTAACATAAGGGGTTTGTCGCAAAGTTTTGCTACTAAAAAAATAGACGGTTTCGTATTCTTTTTTCAGCAAGTTCCATTCGTTGCTTTTTACAATAGGCGACAATTGTTGTAAATCTCCAATCATAAGCATTTGAACTCCGCCAAAAGGCTTATTTCTATTACGAAATCGACGCAAAACTCGATCAATAGCATCCAAAATATCGGCGCGAACCATGCTAATCTCATCGATGACTAATAAATCGAGACTGCGGATAATATTAATTTTTTCCTTGCTGTAACGATTTTGTTGCGCGCTGGTATTCTCAAAATTGATTTGCGGTCCAAATGAAAGTTGAAAAAAAGAATGAATCGTAACGCCGCCTGCATTAATTGCTGCCACGCCCGTTGGAGCAACTACAATCATCCGTTTAGGAGATTTCTCTTTCAGGCTTTTCAAAAAAGTTGTTTTGCCTGTCCCTGCTTTTCCCGTTAAAAATATATTCTGTCCGGTATATTGAACGAAATCGAATGCGAGATCTAGTTGTTTATTGGATTGCATATCTTTTAAATGTAAAATGTGATTTTCAACCTAATACCGAGTATTGATTAGGTTTTTTGTCTGTCCAATTCTTAAAGGGTAAATATAGTTATATTATTCTTCTATATCGATGGCAAAAATAGTGAATTTGAAAAATTTAAGCAAAGCTGAAATATGGTTAATACAGTTGTCGGTAACTTTGGCTGTTAAGATTGGCTTTTTTTAAAATAGGTGTAATAAACAAAAAGGAATCTATATAAAGAATTTTCCAAATATCCAATCTGCTATCGCATCCGTTTTATCCCTTGATCCACCTCTTTGGAAACACGTTCAAAAACCTCCTCAAAATCGCCTTCGCCATCTATTTTGGTTACTCCATGCAATTGATTGTATTTTGTAATAACAGGAACCGTTTTGATTTCATGTTCTTGCAATCGTTTCACAATTTTTACTGTACTATTATCGTAAGGCATGCAAGAATCAGTTTTGCTTCGGGCATCAAGCCGACTAATTAATTCCAATGTTGGAACTTCAATATCAACAACCATAGAAATGGAAGATCCATGCTTTTTTAAAAGTCCGTCTAAAATATACGATTGCACCAAAGTGCGTGGAAAACCTTTAAATATAAAGCCTTTTACTCCTTTTGATTGTTCTAGTTTCTTTTCGATCAGCTGAACAACCAAATGATCAGGAACCAATTGTCCGCTTTCGTAAAGGCTTTTAATCTCTTTTCCAATTGGGCTTTGTTTTTTTATTTCCTGATCGAGCATTGGGCCGGTAGCCACAAACTCCAAACCGTATTTTTTTGCCAATGCTCTTCCTTGTGAACCTCTTCCTGAGCCTGGATATCCAAACAATACAATATTAAAAAGGCTTTTGTGAAGTTCTTCCTGAACAATATCGTCGATATCTTTGCTTACCTTTTCGATGTTTTGTTGGCCATTCACGGGAATGTAAATACCTCGTTCTTTATAAAATTGGAGAACGGGTCGGGTTTTATTATCATATTCTACCAAACGATAGCGGATAACTTCTTCAGTATCATCAGTACGTCCGGAAGTTTCGCCCCGAATCAATAATCGTTTTACCGATTCTTCTTTATCAACTTCCAAACTGATTAAGCAATTGAGTGTGGTATTCAATTTAATCATTAAACCTTCGAGGATATAAGCCTGGATATAGGTTCTGGGGAAACCATCAAACAAAAATCCTTTGGCATCGGAATTTTCTTTAATCGTTTTTTCTATGATTTGAACAATGATTTCATCGGGAGCAAGTCCGCCCTCTTCGATAATATTCTTAGCCTGAAGACCTAATTCCGTTCCTTTAGCAATTTCCTTTCTCAAGATATCACCCGTAGAGATATAATACAATTTGTATTTTTGGATTAGAAATTCCGACTGTGTTCCTTTTCCCGCACCGGGAGGGCCAAATAGAGCTATGTTTAACATAATAATTTAATGGTATTGAGCCTTCAAAGATAATGCAATGATCTCTTCAAACCAATTTTGTCACTTATAGTTTAATCCACCTAAAAAGGAGCTAATACCAACAACGATCCCAAATAACCTATATAAACAGTTTCTTTTCTCCTTTTTTCTCATCAAAAAATATTTCCATAAAAAGGCTATTAAAAGATTTTGTGATTCAAAAAAGAAAAAAACAATTCTATTTATTTATCAGTCATTTGGAATTATAATTGGCATAAATCTTCTGCTTTTTTATTAAATTTGTGAAATGTAGAAAATAAAAAAGATCTTTTATTTGGACGGAGTGAAAAAAACAAAATATTGTTGTTTAGTCTATAAATAAGGTTCTTCGACTTCACTATACAATAAAGCTAAAATGGAATTGACAAAAGACCAGAAGACACAACTTTTAGAAAAACTCTTAAGTTTCATATCCGACAATAAGAATGTTTTATTCGATAAAATAATCAAAGAGCGTACTCGTTATTTAACGGTGGTTTTGGAAGATATTTATCAACCACAAAATGCAAGTGCAGTTCTTCGTACAGCAGATTGTTTTGGGATACAAGATGTACACATCATAGAAAACAGAAACGAATATATGATTAATCCCGAAGTTGCCTTAGGTGCATCAAAATGGTTGACATTGCACAGATATAATGAAAGAGAAAACAATACTTTGGCGGCAATTCAAAGACTTAAAGCCGATGGCTACAGAATTGTTGCCACTATGCCACATAGGAGCGATGTTCTGTTGACAGATATGGATATGAATCAGAAAACAGCCTTGTTTTTTGGTACAGAATTGCATGGCTTATCAGAAGTTGTTCAAGAACATGCGGATATGTTTGTTAAAATTCCTATGTATGGATTTACTGAAAGTTTTAATATTAGTGTATCAGCTGCCTTATGTTTACAGCAGTTAAACAATAGAATGCGAAAAGAAGTTATTGATTGGAAATTATCTGAATCTGACTTGCTGGATGTAAAATTAGAATGGGCCAAATCGGTAGTTAGAGAGTCTGCCAAAGTTGAGAAAACAATGTTTGGATCCTAGTTTAAGATTTTTTAAGGAAAAAACAGATGCTTTTAATTAATTTGCAAGCAAATAGACCTTGGCTATTCGTTATTTCTCACTATATTTACGCATTATATATATTAAAATAAATTTTTGCTATGGGAAAAGGAGATAAAAAAACGAAAAGGGGGAAAATCATAATGGGATCATATGGAAAAAGACGCCCTAAGAAAGTAGAAAAAAGGACTATTAAAGTCGATAAACCTAAGAAAGCAAAAGTTGTAAAAGAAGAAGCTCCAGCCAAAAAAGTGGTTGCAAAAAAAGCAGCAGTCAATAAAAAAGAAGTTGTAGAAGTTTCAGTTCCTAAAACAACTACTAAAGAGACTGTAGAAAAGAAAGCAGTAGCTAAAAAAGCTCCGGCAAAAAAGGCTTCGGCAAAAAAAGCAGTGGTTAAAAAAGCCCCTGCAAAAAAAGCAGTTGCCAAGAAAGATGCTGAAAAAAAATAATGGAACTTATTGTGGAAATACAGAAAAATAGAAATTGAATTTTAAAGAAAAGCCATTGATTTACAAGTTAATGGCTTTTTTACAAACTAGAATATTTAATTTATTTTCACTTGTATTTCTTTAAATTTACGCACGCCCAATAAGAATTCTTTCGGATTTACTTTCATTTTAGTGCAACGTAATGCAAGACGATCCTCTTGATCAATAATCTGTATATAAACATTCGCTTTTCCGGGATGCATAGAAGCAAAGGAGCTAAGCTCTGAAACCATCTTTTCTGAGATAGAATCTAAAGGAACTCCCAGACTTAATTTGTTTACATATTTATTAAAAACATCGGTAAGTAGTTCTAATTGAGTTATTTTTAGTTCAAAATCGTCCGTTTCTTTTTTCCATTTCGGTTTGGTAACCAGTGCTTTAACCATTAAAAATTGACCCGATCGGTCTAGTAAGTCTTTGTATTTCTCAAATTCTTCTCCAAAAAGTGTTATGGTTATACTTCCTGAATAATCTGTTATTTGAAAAGACCCAAATGGTTTGCCTGTCTTCGTAACTTTATTCTTATCAGCAGGCATGGTAATTACGCCGACAAAAGTAATGGACTGATTTTTAAATTTATCCAGTTTTTCAGCAAAAGCACCAATATTTTTGTTGGTAAAATAATTAATTTCTTCTTGAAAATTATCCAGTGGATGTCCTGTCAAATAGAAACCAACGACCTCTTTTTCTTTGGCAAGCTTTTCTAATTCCGGCCATTCTTCCACAAGAGGAATTTCGGGATCGGGGAGCTCTACAGGGCCAAGATCGCCAAAAAGACTTACTTGAGCTGAATTTTGCTCATCCTGAAATTTATGACCAAAACTAATGAGTTGTTCTAAGAAATTTAGATTGCTATCGGCTACTTTATGGTAAAAGGTAGAGCGATTAATATTTTTTATATCGTCGAAGGCTCCAGCCAGCACCATCGATTCAATACTCTTTTTGTTTACCGTTCTGAGATTTACTCTTTTTACAAAGTCGAAAACACTATTCATATTTCCATTGGTTTCACGCTCTTCGATTAAACTAAGAACAGCAGCTTCTCCAACACCTTTTATGGCTGCTAATCCAAAGCGAATATTCCCTTGACTATTAACAGTAAAATTGATCCGCGATTCGTTTATATTTGGGCCTAAAACCTTTATTCCAATACGGTTACACTCGTTAATGAAAAAAGTAACCTTTTCAATATTGTTCATATTATTACTCAAAACTGCCGCCATAAATTCGGCAGGATAATTGGCTTTTAGATAGGCGGTTTGGAAAGAAACATAGGAATAGCAAGTGGCATGAGATTTATTAAAGGCATACTTGGCAAAAGCTTCCCAATCGCTCCAAATTTTATTGATAATGACATCAACATCTTTGTTGTTCTCTTTACATTCTTTAATAAATTGATCATTTCCTTTGCATCCATCGATAAATAGCACTTTGAGCTCATCCATCATCGATTTTATTTTCTTACCCATTGCTTTTCGCAATGAATCCGATTGTCCACGTGTAAAATTAGCGAGCTTTCTGGAAAGCAACATGACCTGTTCCTGATAGACTGTAATACCATAAGTTTCCTCTAAGTATTCTTCCATCATAGGTAGGTCGTATTCTATTTTTTCTTTACCATTTTTACGTTTTGTAAATTGTGGGATATATTCCATAGGACCTGGACGGTAAAGCGCATTCATCGCAATCAGATCCTCGAATTTATTGGGCTTTAGTTCTTTCAGGTGTTTTTTCATCCCATCTGATTCAAATTGGAATAAGGCGGTAGTTTCCCCGTTAGAATATAAATCGTAGGTTTTAATATCTTCTAAATCAACATTCTCAATATCGATATCAATACCTTTGGAAAGTTTGATATTTTCAACAGCATTTTTGATTATGGATAAAGTTTTCAAACCTAGGAAGTCCATTTTCAATAATCCGATATCTTCTACATGTTTTCCATCATATTGAGTTACATACGTTAACTCAGAATCTTTTGCGGTACTTATCGGAATGTAGTTCTCCAAATCATCTTTTCCGATGATAATTCCGCAGGCATGAGTACCTGTATTCCTAGCGGTTCCTTCCAAAGTTTCAGCATATTTGAGTACCTTAGCTGCATCAGATTCGGAATTTTTCAAATCTCGCAATTCTTTAACTTCTTTAAAGGCATCTTTTAAAGTTACACCAGGGCGATCAGGAACTAATTTGGCAATTTTATCAGTCTCGGAAAGAGGGTATTCTTGAACTCTGGCGACATCTCGAATAGCTGATTTTGCAGCCATTGTTCCAAAAGTGATAATATGTGCTACTCTTTTTTCTCCATATTTTTCAACAACCCATTTTAGAATTTTTGATCGTCCTTCATCATCAAAATCAATATCAATATCGGGCATTGAAACACGATCGGGATTTAAGAAACGCTCAAAAAGCAGCTTGTATTTTAATGGATCTATTTCAGTGATACGCAGGGAATAGGCAACTGCAGAACCTGCAGCTGATCCTCGGCCAGGGCCAACCACAACACCCATATTTCTTGCTGCTTTTAGAAAATCCCAAACAATGAGAAAATAACCGGGGAAACCCATTTTTTTTATGGTTGCTAATTCAAAATCGAGTCGCTCAACTAATTCTGTACTAAGCTCTTCTCCCCATCGTTTATGCGCTCCTTCATAAACTATATGGTGAAGATATTTATTTTCATCCTCAAAACCTTTGGGTAATGTAAAATCGGGCATGATAGGTTTTTTGTCGAGCTTATAGTTTTCTATTTTGTCAACAATTTCTTGCGTATTGGCAAGTGCTTCAGGAAAATCCTGGAAAAGAGATTTCATCTCCTCTTGGGTTTTAAACCATTCTTTTCCAGTATATTTCATTCGATTTGTATCGCTCAGGTATTTACCTGTACTTATACATAACAAACGATCTTGAGCCTCTGCATCTTCTTCATTTAGAAAATGAACATCATTCGTTGCAATAATTTTAATATTGTGTTTACGCCCAATTTCAATCAGTTTTTGATTAACGAAAACCTGGTCGTTATAGACCTTTTCGTTCATCTTGGTTTGATCGCTTTTGTGCCGCATAATTTCCAAATAGAAATCTTCTCCAAATAGATTCTTATACCACAATGCAGCTTCTTCGGCAGCTTCAAAGCTTTCATTCATCAGCTTTTGAGAAATTTCTCCTCCTAAACAAGCTGAAGTAATAATAATTCCTTCGTGATATTTTTCAAGAAGTTCTTTGTCAAGTCTTGGACGATAATATTGGCCTTCAAGCCAAGCCAGTGAAATAATTTTCATCAGGTTATGATACCCTGTAGGATTCTTTGCTAATAGAACTAAATGCCAACCCGAAGCATCTAATTTACCTTCTTTTTTAGCTCTGCCACGACGAGCAACATAAGCCTCACATCCAATTATTGGCTTAAGTCCGGCTTTTGTCATCGTTTTATGAAACTCTTTAACACCAAACATATTGCCATGATCTGTTATAGCAACAGCTTCCATTCCATCCGCTTTAGCTTTTTTTGCCAATAAATTGATATTGGTAGCTCCATCTAAAATGGAATATTGCGTGTGTACATGAAGATGAGTAAACGTATAATTATCGTTTGAGTTTGAAGCGCTAACAAAACTACTTAAATCATCTTCAGCTACTTCTTCTTGTTTTATTTCTTTAGTATCGGGTTCAATCAGATCGTTAGAGTCGTATGGTTTGGTGTTAAGACCGATTGCTTTTATGGGTTTCGGATTGTGGGTTTTAAATGTGTCTAATTCTTCTTGACCAAACCCAAATTTTTCTTTTGAGATAATTTCTAAGCGGATCAATTCTAAAAAGCAACGTGTCGTAGCTTCTACATCGGCGGCAGCATTGTGAGCTCCACTAAATTTTTCACCAAAAAGCTTTTCATGCAATTCCTCCAATTTGGGCCATTTAAATCCTCCTCCGCGACCTCCCGGAAGTGCACAATATTCTGTGGAATCGTCCTTAGTGTCCAGCGTTTTTCTTTTATGAAGCTGAGTCGTTATTTCCTTTCTAACATATTCAGCACCCAATACATTTACATCAAATTCTATGTTATGACCCACAACATAAATGCACTGTTCTAAAGCTTTGTTAAATTCATTCAAAACAAAGTCTAAATCCACACCTTGTTGCATGGCTCTTTCGGTTGTTATGCCATGGACTTTAACTACAGAATAAGGTATTTGGTAATTTTCAGGTTTGATGATGTAGTTTTTAACTTCGATAAGATTTCCTCTAACATCATGTATCTGCCACGAAATCTGTACCATGCGCGGCCAGTTCTCCGTGTTTTTGTAACTCGCTTTATAGTCTATAGGAAGTCCGGTAGTTTCGGTATCGAAAATTAAAAACATGTAATTTTTGGGCTTTAAATGAGTAGACAAAAATAGGGAAAAAGAGCAGTTTTATGGGAGATGTTGATAAGTTATGGGAATTTGTTTAAACTAGTGTGACGGTATTATTGCTGCTATTGACAATACAGTTGGTGTTATAGGCGGTTGCTGCCTAGGCTTATATTATCCCCCATTAAAGTTATGAAAAAGGGATCCTTTCCTCATTTTTCAAAGTTATAGATCTTCTATTGATTATTGGCCCCAAGTGTAAATATATTTCTTGCTTATTTAAAGAAAGAATATACCACATTGACTAGAACTTCAATAGTTGCTTTGCTTTTAGTAGTCAGAATTATTTAATTGAAGGCTTAGTTTATGGCAATTGCAATTGCCTAAAATAAAGTGGATTAGTAAGTTGAATAAAAAGCTCTGTTTTCAGGGTTTTATTTTTGCCTTACAATTCGTTGATTTGTCTATTTTTGTCGTAACCTTTTTAAAAAGATTATTTGTGAAAGATGTATATGCTGTACTATTAGGAGGGAAAATACGTGAAGACAATCTGATGGAAGACCATCATTTGGTTTTTGTTGTGGCATCTAATGAAAAAGAAGCCAGACGATTAGGAAAATTAAAATGGCCGGAAGCAGAAAGTATTCATGTGGATGGTACTCAGCGGATAAAACAAGTAGATGGATATTTAATCAATTTAGAAAAGGGAAATAGCATAGAAGATTTATCGAATACTGATAATAATTACTCAATCTAAAACAATGGGAATACTACATTATTTTTCTAAAGATCCAGATAAAAGATCACGGTTCATTTTTAACTTTATTGCACCTATATATGGTTATTTGGGTACTTCAGTGGAGCGTAATTTTGTTTCTTCCATGAATGCAGTTACGAAAAATATTCGTGTAGAAGGGAAAGACGTAATGGATTTGGGAACAGGAACAGGAGCCTGGGCTGCTAATTTTAAGCGGGCAGGAGCAAAGCAAGTTTTAGGAATTGATTTTGCTAGCAAAATGCTTGATAAAGCAAAAAGTACTTATTCTAATATTGAATTTGTTCAAGGCGATGCTGAAAACTTGAAGCAATTTGCGGATAATTCTTTTGATATAGTTACAGCTTCATTTGTGTTGCACGGGGTGAAAGAACACAAGCGTTCTAATATTTTGCGTGAGATGTCGAGAGTATCAAGAAAGCATATCGTAATTCACGATTTTATTGGAAAAACACCCCTATCTATTCGTTTTTTGGAGTTTATGGAACGCAGTGATTATAAGTATTTTAAATTAAATTTTTGTAATGAATTGAACATGCATTTTAGTCATGCTCAGAAAATTTCCACAAAATTTGGTACGGGGATTTATATCGCTGAAAAAAACACCAATTAAGACTTTTTATCCACTTCTTTTTGAAGTATATCTACAAACCAATCGGGCGCTCTTAAAGGTCTGTGGGTTTGTTTATCAATAAAAGCCAAAGCATTTTCTCCAGTATTTAATAATTTACCTGCTTCGTTATAGATTTCATAATAGAAGGTGATTCTCGCCTTTGGCATTTCTGCAATCTTTACTTTTATTGTTAGTAAATCATCATAAAAAGCAGGGGAGTAAAAACGGGAATTTTGATAAATCAAAGGCATTACAACTCCACGTTCTTCAATTTCTTTATAGCTCAGTTTCATAGAACGGATGGAAGCTGTTCGGCCAACTTCATAAAATGTAGCATAATGACCATTATACACAAAGCCAGATGGATCTACTTCGGAATAGCGCACTCTTAGAGTTGTGGAAAATTCTAACATGAATTATTTTTTGTTCAAAGGTATTAATTTTGGATGTATAAGCTAAGGTTATCCTTCATTTTTTATTGTTCATTTTCGTTGAGTATCAATCCTTTTAGAATTTAAAAAATTGAATATTATCGGTTGTATAATCAACAAAAAATATTTACTTTTGCAGCCCAATTAAAAAATATTTAAATAATTGATTATTAACCCGGTTGGATGGTTTGTAAAATTGGGACAAAGCTTTCAGCCATAGCGTGTCGATAGACATAAAATCACATATGAGTGAAGAACAAAAAAAAGTTAAAGAAACAGTGGAAAACCTTGCTGAAAATCAGGAAGTAACAAATGCTGAAGTAACCGAACCTGCAGAAGAGCTTAAAGAAGAAGCTGTAGCAGAAGTTGCAGAAGAAGCTATAGCAGAAGCTGTTCCTGAAGTTAAAGAAGAAGCTGTTCCTGTTGTCAAAGAAGAAAAAGTTGAAGAAGCATTCGACTGGGATTCATTTGGAAAGAAACACGAAGTTTATTCAAAAAAAGATCGTGAGAAATTAGAAAGCACTTATTCAAATACTTTAAAATCAATTAATGAGAATGAAGTAATTGATGGTATTGTTGTTGGTAAGAACAATCGCGAAGTAATTGTAAACATTGGATTTAAATCAGATGGTGTTATTTCTTTGTCTGAATTAAGATACAAGACCGATTTAAAAGTTGGTGATACTATCGAAGTATATGTTGAAAGTCAGGAAGACTTAAATGGTCAATTAATTCTTTCTCACAAAAAAGCACGTATATTACGTTCTTGGGATCGTGTTAATGCTGCTCATGATAATGACGAAATAATTACCGGTTTTGTTAAAAGCCGTACAAAAGGCGGTTTAATTGTGGATGTATTTGGCATTGAGTCTTTCTTGCCAGGTTCTCAAATCGATGTTAAACCAATCCGCGATTACGATATCTATGTTGGTAAAAACATGGAATTCAAAGTGGTAAAGATCAATCACGAATTTAAAAACGTAGTTGTTTCTCACAAAGCACTTATCGAGGATGAATTAGAAGCTCAAAAAGCTGAAATCATTGCTAAACTTGAAAAAGGTCAGGTTCTTGAAGGTATCGTTAAGAATATTACTTCTTATGGTGTATTTATCGATCTTGGTGGAGTTGATGGTTTAGTTCATATAACCGACTTAAGCTGGGGTAGAATCAATCACCCAGACGAAGTTGTTCAATTAGATCAGAAAATCAATGTTGTTATTCTTGATTTTGATGAGAATAAAAAACGCATTGCATTAGGTTTAAAACAATTAACGCCTCATCCATGGGATGCTTTAGATACTGAATTAAAAGTTGGTGATAAAGTAAAAGGTAAAGTTGTAGTTATTGCTGATTACGGTGCTTTTATTGAAATTCAACCTGGTGTTGAAGGTTTGATTCACGTTTCTGAAATGAGCTGGTCACAACATTTAAGAACTGCTCACGATTTTGTTAAAATTGGCGATGAAGTGGAAGCGGTAATCATTACATTAGATCGCGAAGAGCGTAAAATGTCTTTAGGAATGAAACAATTAATTCCTGATCCTTGGACTGATATTAAAGGTAGATATCCTGTTGCATCTAAGCATAAAGCTACTGTTCGTAACTTCACCAACTTCGGTATTTTTGTTGAATTGGAAGAAGGTGTTGATGGTTTGATTCATATTTCTGATCTTAGTTGGTCGAAGAAAATTAAACATCCTGCCGAATTTACAAAAATTGGCGAAGAACTAGAAGTAGTTGTTATGGATGTTGATGAAGAAAACAGAAGACTATCTTTAGGTCATAAACAATTGGAAGAAAATCCTTGGGATGTATTCGAATCTGTATTCGAAATTAATTCTATCCAAAAAGGTACTGTTCTTACTGTTTCTGACAAAGGAGCTGTTGTTTCTCTTCCTTATGGTGTTGAAGGTTTTGCACCTTCTCGTCATACGAAAAAAGAAGACAATAGCAATATGCTAGTTGATGATGTTCTTGAATTTAAGGTAATTGAATTCTCTAAAGAGAATAAAAAGATCATTCTTTCTCATACCTACGTTTGGAAAGATGAAAAACCTGAAAAAGCAACAACTAAAAAAGCTGCTACTAAATCTAAACGCGCTGCCGCTAAGAAAGTAAATGAACCTAGTGAAACCACTACTCTTGGTGATATCGCTGGAGAATTAGGTGCTTTAAAAACAGCAATGGAAAAATCTGAAAAGAAGAAGTAATTCATCTTTGATTGATAAATTTTGAAAGTCCTATTCCGCATTTGCGGAATGGGACTTTGTTAGTTTAGACAAATGGCTTAAAACAGGTTTTATTAATATGTGTTCGATTCAGTTTTTGTAGAAAATTCTAAAATAAAAAAAAGCGATAATCCTAAGATTAATCGCTTTAGATTTAAGTTTTTTGCTATTAAAACAATCCTCCTTGCTGATAAATTTCCATTTGAACTTCATAAAAAGGAGTGGCATTAATCTGAGTATCCTTTGTCTTATTTTCGATAAGTCCTGTCTCAAAATTCACATTAATTAAATCGCCATCGACTAAATGCAAATCAGTAATTGATTGATATGTCATAATAGGGAAAGCTGCATTGATAGCATTTCGCTCATAAATAGCGCCAAAAGATTCTGCAATAATAGCTTGAATACCAATCGATTTAAAACAATCTACCGCTTGCTGACGCGAACTTCCACTGCCGAAATTCTTAGTGACAACAACAATATCTCCTGATTTTGCTTTTTTTGCAAAATCTTCGTAACCTTTTAAATTATCGAAAGTATATTGACCCATTTCAGCTATATCAGTAATAGCTATATAGCGATTATGAAAAATCATATCTGTATCTATATTGTCTTCTTTAATATACCAAACACGTCCTTCAATATTTATTGGCTTTTTATCAGTTGATTTATCCAAAAGTTCTTTCTGCATTTTCGCTAATTTTTCTTCTGGATGAAAAGTCAATGGAACTTCAGGAATATTATGTTCATCAGTAATATAACCTGCTAGAGCTGATGCAGCTGCAGAAGCAGGTGAAGATAAATACACACTTCCTTTTCCTTGTTTTCCTAGGAAGTTTCGATTACCTGTACTAATGGTTACTTCGCCTGGACCATTTTGTCCAACCTGACCGGCCGCACAACCTGCACAACCTGCATTAGAGATCAAAGCGCCGGCATCTTTAAAAATAGTAAATAATCCTTCATCCATTGCTTGTCGCCAAACATCATCGGTTGATGGAACAATTTTCAAAACTACTCCGGGAGCAACTTTGCGATTTTTTAAAATTCGAGCTACTTCACGCATATCTTCTATTCTACCATTAGTACAACTTCCTACAAAAGCAGAATCTATTTTGATTTTGGCTTGTTCCGGTATTGCGATTGTATCGTGTGGTGCTCCGGGTCTGGAAACCATCGGAACAAATTGAGTGGCATCTATTTCAATGGTTTGAGCATAAATAGCGTCTTTATCAGCAGCGATTTTTTCTAATTTTCTACCACAAGCCTTCTCGGCAAATGCCATTATTGCATCGTTTGGAGGAAAAAGCAGTATAATTACACCCATTTCTGTTCCCATACTTGCAATTGTAATCCGATCCGAAAGACTTAATTTATCTACCAATTCCCCATACAATTCAACGGAATAACCTAATAAGGTGTTTGCTCCAAATTTGTTCAACAGATTTAAAACAATATCTTTTGCTGAAACATTATCTGGTGCTAAACCATTGATAATTAATTTGATGGACTCAGGAACTTTAAACCACACTTTACCACTATTAAATGCAGCGGCAATATCCTGATCACCCATTCCTTGTCCAAATGCCCCAATAGCACCCAAAATATTGGCATGTGAATCAGTGGTAACTGCTGTTGATCCCGGAACGATAATCCCTTCATTAATCATAGTATGTGTTCCAATTCCGTTGTCAATGTCGTATACTTTTACTCCATTGTTTCTGGCCCAAACACGCACAATTTGCTGATTAACAGCATATTTTTGATCAGAACCTGTGGGGTTGGTATCAAAAGTAAAAAAGGTTTTGGAAGGATTATCGATAGATAAATCCTTTTCAATCATGGTTTTAACCACATTGGGTCCGCCAAAATCTCGAGCAGCACGGGCATCAATCTCAATATCAACAATATCACAGGGTTTAACCGATTCGTATTTAGAGTGATTAGCAATTATTTTCTCAATTAGGTTCATTTTAATTGGTTCAAGGTTAAATTTAAACTTTTAGTCTTTCCTTAAAAGGTAAAAATGTCATAAAATCGGCATGATGCACCACATAAGCTTCTGTGCTACGTTTTATCATATCTCCTTCACCTGCATGGGCAGCAATGATATGACAAACTTCTGCCGGAACACCTGCTTGTTCTGCTATTGAAACTCCAGAAAAGGGGTGACGTAAGTATTTTCCGTAATTTCCTTGTACAGCATTTCCATTATCGTCCAATTCATATTCTAGCAATTTTCCAACATCGGCAAGGATAGCCCCAGCAATAAGAATGTCCATATCAACAGTGAGTTCCCCGTGATACATATCGTTTATTTTCTGTCCGGCATCGCGCGCAATATGGACTACCGATCGTTTATGATCCATAAAAGTTACTTTTAAATCCGGGCCAACAAGTAGGGTAAAAGGAATCCGGTTTAAATCTGCAGGTGTTAAAACGCTTCTTTCAAGTGCTAATTTCCAGGTTTCGGCTGTTTTATTGCGTAAATCTTCGTTTTCAATCCAATTTAATTCAGGCCATAAATTGTATACTTCTTTTGTCATAATTGTTTTTTTTTGATTTAAGAGTGAAGATTTTAGAATGAAGAGTTAAGAGTGGTGATTTAAACATTTGAATTATAATCTTTTAGTTGCAGTATTAATGCTCGAAACAAATATTGAAATCAACTCATCTGCTTCTTTTTGTAGACTGATTAAGTTTTTATCATTGCTAATTAAAGCTCCTCTGTCAATAATTTTTAAGCCAACTAAAGTTTCTCTTAATTCTTTTAATCCTATTCTCATCTTGTGAATAAAGTCTTTTGTTGATTCAGCTGCTTGTGCTTCGCCATAATTAAGTGCAGGAGAAGTACTTGATCTGGAAAGTTGACTAGCCATATTCTTCCCTAAATAAGTAGAGGGGAGAAGTTCAGCCATTAGATTAACTGAAATAGCAAAATCAATCAATCTATTTTCAAGAAGCTCTCTTTTATTTCTCTTATCTAAAGTCATAAACACTAATTTATAAGATTCTACACTCTTAACTCTTAACTTTTAACTCTTCACTCTTAACTCTTCACTCTTCATTCTTAACTTTTAACTTTTAACTCTTCACTTATTTTTTCAATAATAGCATCCGCCATTTCTTGAGTAGAAGCGGCTCCTTTTTTAATAACATCAGGACGGCCAGCCATTTTCATCATATCGTAAGTTCTCACTTTTCCTTCTGCAATAACTTCTGCTACGGCAGTACGAATTTTCTTTGCAATAGTTTGCTCATCAATATAGTCAAGCATCATACAAGCAGATTCTATCATTGCAATTGGATTTACAATTGATACCTCGTAATCGGCATATTTTGGAGCAGAACCGTGTGTTGGTTCAAAAACACCAATTCCTGAATCAGGATTCATTTGTGCAGAAGCCGCAAATCCTAAACCGCCAATTAAACCGGCAAATCCATCGGAAACTATATCCCCAAACATATTTCCGGCAACGATAACGCCATAATTTTCAGGATTTTTAGTTAACCACATCATCTGAGCATCAATATTTGTATTCCACAATTCGATATTTGGATAATCGACTTTTTGTATTTCTTGAGCCATTTTATACATCATACCAGAAGTTTCACGAATTACATTGGGTTTTTCGCATAATGTCACCGAAGGATAATTGTATTTTTTAGCGTGTTCAAAAGCGGCGCGTAATATACGCTCAGTGGCATTTTTTGTAAAGATCCGAGTAGAAACAGATAACTCTTCTTTAGCTGTTTTTCCAAAGTTCTTTACAAATTTTGGATGCGTCATTAATGCATCATAAACTTGCGCTGATGGATCAGACCATTCAACACCACCATAAAGTCCTTCTGTATTCTGACGGAAGATAGCTGCATCAACAGCAGGTTCTTCAATTTTACCTTTAGCACCTCTACGAATAAAGTTCAGCGGATTACCAAGGTAGGACTTGGTTGGACGAAGACAAATGTCCAAATTAAAATGCTGACGTAAATTAACTATTGGACTGGAATAGACAAGATTTTTCTCTTTTAATTCAGGAGCCAGTTCATTAAATGCAGCCTCTTTTGGTTTGGAAGTAATCGCTCCAAAGAGAGCAATTTTATGTTTAGCAATAAGGTCAATAGTCCTTTGTGGCAATGGTTCACCTTCATTTATCCAGAATTCCCATCCGATATCGCCTTCGATATAATCAGCTTCAAAACCTGCAGCAGTTAGAACGCGCAATGTTTCTTCTAAAACTACCCGTCCGATTCCATCGCCAGGCATAGTAACTATTGTTCTTTTTTCCATTTTAATTTATGTTTGTTTTATGCATTCAAAAGTAAAGAGTATAAATGTCTTTGCCAACAGAATTAGTATTTTTTCAATTAATTTTATCAAGAGGATTTTAACATTCCTATTGAGTGATGAAAATGAATCTAAAAGTGACTAAATATTGCATTTAGCTAATGATTTACTTAATATGGCGGCAATATTTTTTACTTTTGCAATTATTAAAATCTTTAATTTTCTTGTCTTGAAGGATTATATCGATCATCAAATATTTAAAACAATTTCTAAGGTAGCCGATCTAATGGGTGTTGAAGCTTATGTGGTGGGTGGTTATGTTCGAGATAGTATTCTAAATCGACCTTCTGTTGATATTGATATTGTCGTTTTGGGAAGTGGAATAGAAGTGGCTAGGAAAGTTGCAAAAGAACTTGATTCAAAAATACAAGTAAAGGTTTTTAAGAATTTTGGTACAGCAATGTTTAATTTCCACGAATCAAAAGATTGGGATGTAGAATTTGTTGGTGCACGCAAAGAGTCTTATCGTTTAGATTCTCGTAAACCAATTGTAGAGGATGGCAGTATAGAAGACGATCAAAAGAGACGTGATTTTACAATTAATGCCTTGGCATTTAGTTTGAATAAATCTGATTTTGGTCGATTATTAGACCCTTTTAATGGAGTTTCAGACATAAAATCTAAGATAATTAAAACCCCACTCGATCCTAATATTACCTATTCTGATGATCCTTTGCGTATGATGAGAGCAATTCGATTTGCCACACAATTGAATTTTACAATTGAAGAAAAATCTTTTGAGGCGATTAATCAAAATGCTGAACGCATAAAAATTGTTTCGCAAGAAAGAGTGATGGATGAATTAAATAAAATTATTCTCAGTTCAAAACCATCCATTGGCTTCGATTTACTCGATAAATCAGGATTGCTAAAATTCATTTTTCCTCAGTTATTAGAATTGAAAGGCGTGGATATCCGTAATGGAATTGGACATAAAGATAATTTTTATCATACCTTGGAAGTTCTTGATAACCTTGCAGTTCACTCAAATAATTTGTGGCTTCGCTGGGCTGCTTTGTTACACGATATTGCCAAACCCGCCACCAAACGTTTTGTAGAAGGACAAGGTTGGACATTTCACGGACATGAATTTAAAGGAGCTAAGATGGTTCCTAAAATATTCGCTTCGTTAAAATTACCAATGAACGAAAAAATGCGTTTTGTTCAAAAAATGGTTTTGTTGCATTTACGGCCTATCGTTTTATCTCAAGAAACTGTTACCGATAGTGCTGTGCGTCGTTTACTTTTTGATGCCGGAGATGAAGTGGATGATTTGATGACTTTATGCGAGGCCGATATAACCTCAAAAAACGAAACCAAAGTAAAACGCTTTTTAACTAATTTTAAAATTGTCAGGCAAAAGCTTATCGAAATTGAAGAAAAGGATAATATTCGTAATTGGCAACCTCCGGTAAGTGGCAAAATTATAATGGAAACATTTGCTATTCAACCCAGCCGACAAGTCGGTGTTATTAAAGATGCTATTCGAAATGCTATTCTGGATGGAGATATTGCCAATAATTTTGAGGATGCTTTTGCGTTTATGCTCAAAAAAGGGGATGAGCTTGGGCTCACGGCTATAAGTGAATAATTTTTCAAATATTTTGTTTTTTTTATATTCAGAAATGAATTTGAAATCATCTTTGCTTGGTTTTGTTTTTGATCGAAACATCCTTTTAAAAAACCTTAAATCGAAAGGCGAGCCTAATATTTTTTGTACATTTGAGGCTTAAATTAAAACACTATCATTATGTTTCAAACTCATGTTTATACAAACCGTCGAAAAGCAGTAAAGAGCCAAATCGATTCCGGAATTTTGTTGATTCTAGGAAATCAAGAAGCAGCTTATAATTATCCGGCCAATACTTACCATTTTCGTCAAGACAGTAACTTTTTATATTTCTTTGGCATCGATCTTTACAACCTTGTAGGGGTAATGGATGTTGATAATGATAAAGATTATATTTTTGGAAATGATGTTGATATAGAAGATATCATTTGGATGGGTCCACAGCCTAGCATTTCCAATCAGGCAAAGGAAGTTGGAGTAAAAGATACCGCTAACTTAGAAGCTCTTGCAACTTTTATTGCAGAAGCTCAAAAACAAGGTAGAAAAATTCATATTCAACCAACTTATCGTGGCGAACATATTATTCAATTGGCTGATTTATTGAATGTTTCGCATAAAGAAGTGAAGGATTATGTTTCAATAGATTTAATTAAAGCCATTGTTTCACTTCGTGAGATAAAAGATGAATTTGAAATTGCAGAAATTGAAAAAGCGGTTGATATAGCCTACGATATGCATACAACTTCTATGCGTATGGCCTATCCCGGTCGTGTTGAGCGCGAAATTGCAGGAACTATTGAAGGCATTAGCTTAGCTCAAGGAGGTCCAGTTTCATTTCCTATCATTTTGAGCGTTCACGGAGAAACTTTACACAATCACGCTCACGGAAATGTTTTGGAACTTGGAAGAATGATGGTAACAGATGCCGGCGCAGAAACTACCATGCATTATGCAAGTGATATTACGCGTACAGTTCCTGTAGGTGGTAAATTTAACGAGCGTCAGAAAGGTATATATCAGGCAGTTTTAGATGCAAATGTGAAAGCTATCGAAGCTATTAAACCAGGAATTAAATATAGAGACATTCATTTTCTTGCCGCAGGTGTTTTGGTTGATGGACTGAAAAAGGTAGGTTTGATGAAAGGAGATACTGCTGCTGCAGTTAAAGCAGAAGCTCATACTTTATTTATGCCTCATGGTCTTGGTCACCAAATGGGATTTGATGTTCATGATATGGAAGGACTTGGCGAAAATTATGTTGGATATGATGAAAATACAAAACGCGCAACAACTTTTGGAACTGCTTATTTAAGAATGGGTAAAGAGTTGAAGCCGGGAATTGTTTTAACTGTTGAACCTGGTTGTTATTTTATTCCTGCCTTAATTGATGAGTGGAAAAGTGAAAATAAAAACAGTGAATTCATCAATTACGATTTATTAGAAACGTATAAAGATTTTGGTGGAATCCGTATAGAGGATGATATTTTAGTTACTAAAAGTGGGCATCATGTTCTAGGGAAGCCTATACCAAAAACAATTGAAGAAATCGAAGCCACTATGGCCAACAAACTATAAAAGTAGAAGCTCGATTTATATCGAGCTTTTTTTCTCTAAATTATGGGAGCTTCAGAATACGTAAATAATACTCAAGGAGAACTGGAAATTAACCGATATTATTCGTTTTTATTGGTTAAAACTACTGTAATGCCCGATGGCATAGAATATTATGTTTTAGAAGATATTTTTGGAAATCGGCATTTAATGGAAAAAGAACCTTACGAAAGTTATGGATTTACTCTGGGTGAGAAAGTGGAAATTCGCATCGATAAAGTAAATTGTAAAGGAAAGGTGTTTTTCGAGCCAAAACATCCAAGATATAATCTTGGATCGACTGTAAAGGCAGAGTTTATCAAGCATTCTATAGTAAAAGATAAGTTTAATGAAGATAGGCATGTTTTAATTGTTAAAGATCCTGATGGAAATGTTTCGGCTATTAGAACAAACAACGATGATCAGAGAAATCCCGAATTTAATCCTGATTTTCTCTTATGTTTAGTTGAAAAAATCAGCAAAGGACAACTTGTCTTAAGACTTATTGGATCAGAATAATGGACACTCAAATTTTAAAATATAAAACCTATATACAAAATATTCAAGGCGAAGAACAAGCACTTTTGATTGAGAAAGCGTGGAATTTATTTATCGGTCAGCAGGAAATTCAGGTCGATAAAAAGGAATATGTACTTGGTGTTTTGGATATTTTGGCAGATGAACTAAATACATTTTCAGCGAGTTTAATAAGTGCAGTATTTGCCTGTGGGGTAGAGCAATTACCTGAGAAGAAATTGATTATTGAAAATTTCTCTGAAGCTATTTGGCGTATTGTAGAAGGTAGTTATAAAATTAAAAGTCTGAACACAGAAAAAGCAATTAGTCAACCCGATTACCATCGACAATTGCTTCTCTCTGTTTCAAATGATATGAGAGCTGTATTGATCCAATTAGCAGCTCAGGTGTATAGATTACGTCATATCACACAAATTGAAGATGTTAAAGAACAAAATCAATTGTTAAATTTGATTGAAGCTGTTTATATTCCTATTTCGCATCGTTTGGGTTTTTACAAGTTGAAATCAGAAATGGAAGATATAGTTCTGGAGTATCGGGAACCTGAATTCTATTTTAGCATCAAGCAAAAGCTTATTGCAAGTGAAAAAGAGCGGGAGGAAATAGTAAATTTTTTTTTGAAACCGGTAAAAGAAGAACTGGATAAGCATAAATTGAATTATCAGGTGAAGAGCCGCGTTAAGTCTATAAACTCTATCTATTTGAAAATGAAAAAGCAAGAGATTCCTCTTGAACAAGTTTTCGATTTATGGGCGATTAGAATTATTCTTCAAAGCGAAAGAAAGATGGAAAAAGCCGATTGCTGGCATACGTATTCCGTTGTTACTAATATTTATAAACCCGATTTGAGTCGCTTGCGCGATTGGATAACAATACCAAAAAGTTCCGGATACGAATCTTTACATGCTACCGTTCAAACTGCCGATAAACGCTATGTAGAAGTTCAAATTAGAACAACTCGTATGGACGATGAGGCGGAGAATGGAATGGCAGCGCATTGGAAATACAAAGGAGGAAAAGGGGGAGGAGGAATTGATCATTGGTTGAGCTTGATTCGCAAAGCGATACAGGAGGAAGGAGTTTCTAGCGGAACATTTGATCTGAAAAGTGCAAATACTTTCTCCAATGAAATTTTTGTTTTCACTCCTCAAGGCGATTTAAAAAAATTAAGTGGAGGAGCTACTGTGCTCGATTTTGCTTTTAATATTCATTCTGATATTGGTTCGCATTGCTCTAATGCCATGGTGAATGGAAAAATTGTTCCTATAAAACACATTTTAAAAAACGGCGATCAAGTTCAAATTATTACTACTAAAAACCAGAAACCAAGTATTGATTGGTTGAAATTTGTTGTTTCGAATCGGACAAAAATCAAGATACGCAAAGCACTTGATGAGGAAAGATTATTGGAAATAAAGCGCGGAAAAGAAATTCTGGAAAGGCGGTTTAAAAACTGGAAGATGGAATTGAATCAAAGTGTAATTGATAGATTGGTCGAACATTATAAGTTTAAACAAATTCACGATTTATACTTAAATGTTTCACTCGAGAAGATTGACCCACTTGATTTAAAGAAGATTTTGCTTCAGGAAGTAGAAGTTGTTGAAAATAAAGGTTTGCTTTCTGTTGAAGAGAATGTTTTAACTGAAGAAAAGTTGGACGATCAATTGGATAAATCTAGTCAGGATATTCTTTCAGTTGATCAAATGGATCATATTAATTATAAATTTGCCAAATGTTGTAATCCAATTCCCGGAGATCGTATTTTTGGTTTTGTTACTGTAACTAAAGGAATAACGATACATCGGAATAGCTGCAAAAATGCAGCTAATATGAAGGAACGCTATCATTATCGCATTATTCCTGCACAGTGGAAAGTACAAAATCAGAAGCTTAATTTTAAAACAACAGTTATTATTAAAGGGAGAGATGATGTTGGCTTGTTAAATAAAGTAACCCAAGTTATTTCCAACGATTTAAGAATAAATATGATGAGCTCTAGCTTTCAATCTGGAGGTGGTATTTTTAGCGGGCAAATAAAAGTTTTTGTTCATAATGTTGAGCATCTCGACTTATTGATTGAAAAACTCAATCGCATTCCAAGTGTGGAACAAGTGTACAGAAAAGATTAGTAGTCTCTAATACTGTTAAAAAGTCCGATCGAAACTGTGTCAAGAGGGCTTTTGCGTTCTGTCTTTTGAAGAGATTATAAATTAACTTGTTTTCTTATACGATAAACAGGGTAGGGAAAGTAATAATTTCCCCATTGTGGAACCAAATATCGATCGAAGAAATTCCATGTTAATAAATTATCATCTATTTCTGGTTCAAGTAAATAGGAAGCAAGACTCCTCAATTTCTGATTGCTCAAAATATAATAGGTTCCTGCTTTGAACTCTTTCTTTTCAACAGTAAAATTTCCTTCAATGGAATTTAAATAATGCCCTTGATTCAAGCGCTCAGCAGGAGTTAATTTGGTAATATTATATTGTTCTACTTCCAATTCCATGTCAGAAGATAATCGTTTAAGCTCGATTCCATGCAAATGAAGAACATCCATTACTTTTTGATCTTCAACAGCTAATATATAGGCATAAGGATAAGCGATTTGTTTAGTGGCATAATAATCAGCAATATAAGGAACTGTCACATCGGCTCGTCGATCGGTCTTTTTATATTGAGTACGTCCATTCTTATTTTTAATCACTTCCACTTCATAAGTCATAATTGTTTCTGGATATGGAGTTGGCCTACCTTCGTATTGAATGGCAAATGAATCAACTAGACTTGGATTTTCATTTATTAAAAGGCTTTTCTTATCGGCTTCTGCCACTAAATTTTTAATCTCGTTTTTATTTTCAATAGCAAAATCCAGTACTGATAAAAGGAGGTTATAACTTCCGTTCACACGCGCTTTATAATCAGCGTAAACATAGTTTTCGTTTAGAATAGAAAGTCGGTTACGAATTCCAACATAATTGGTCATATAACGAGGCTCAGATGCATAAGAAGACCAACCTTTTGAACGATTGCCTCTATCGATGAATTCACCAAAATAGCAATTCAGTGTTTTGTATTTTTCCAATAATGTTTCAGAAACCCAAGGCATCATTTTATCCCGCATATAATTGATCAAATTACGATCGCCATTGGGATTCATTTGCCAGGTAAATGTTAAAGGTTCAACATGATAGGATCCATCTGTAGTATGCATATCCACCACAATTGCAGGATCCCAGACCTTGTATATTTTGCTAACGACAGCCCGCATTTCAGGAGTTTCTAATTTCATTGCATCACGATTGATATCAAGAAATTGTCCATTGTGTCGAACGCCAACAGATTTTGGTCCATTTTGATTTGTGCGGTTTTGATCGCTCATTTTATCATTGCCATCTGCATTTAAATCGGGTACAATTAATAAAATCAGGTTCTTGAAAATATCGCTTTTAGGATTTTTAATTAGTTCGCGAGCAAGTGCTTGAGTTGTTTCTTTTCCTTCTACTTCTCCAGAATGTATATTCGCTTGAAAATAAACAACCAATCGCTCATCATTTAGTAAGTCTTTCGGCGAATTAATCATTGGATTAGCTAATATTAACATAGGAATTGGTTTTCCTTCTGTGGTTTTTCCTATATATTCTATCCGGAGATAGTGTGATTTTTTATCGAGTTGAGACACAAAATCAAGCACATTTTGATGGGTAGATGTTAGTGTGTAATTCGATGATTCTGCAGTTGTTAAAAGGTTTGTTTGAGCTAATACTGTACTATTAATTAGCAGCAAAGATGCCAGAGTAATAAAAAGTTTCATTGTATTTTGTCAATTATGTTTATGCAAATATAAAAACAAAACCCTAATCGGTTTTAAAAATTTGTCAGGCTTTGGGTAGAATAGATTAAATATTTTCGAATGCTCCGCATTTAAATTCATCATCATTTCGTTGGTCATGACGGTTCATTTGGCAAAGTAAGTTTTCATCCCAATCATCTATTTGATATTTTTTACAAATAATACATAAAGCAGGAAGCGGTATAGTTTGTGGATCTACTTTGGTGCCATCATCATTATATATGCCATTAATTTCTTCAAGAGAATCTTCCTGTATTTCGTCTAATTGGCTTAACAATAATTCTGCTACATGACTTTCTGTCTGTTTTTGTTTAAAATTGAACCAATCTTCTCGGTATTGAGAATTGTCAATCAAATCTTTAAAATTAGCAAAAGGTTTCCTGCGATTTAAAGTATTTATTAATTTTCCTTGTAATATTTTATCATCAAGAATATTTGTAAAATCTTCCATTATTTTAAATGATTCACTTGAATGCAAAGGTTCGAAACTTATATAGTTTTCCCATTCGAGGTGTTTTATATCCAGACTTTCAAAAGGTTTTCCAGTCATAAGTTCATATTCTTCAGGATCATCAATATCCAAATGCTGAGGAATATCTTCGATTTCCAAAGTATCCAGATTTAAATAACAGACTAATCCTGCATTAATGCTCTTTGCTATTTCAGAAACATATTTTTTATATTTCTCAGGGATTTCATTTTCTTCAACATCCTCAGACACTTCATTTAATAAAAACTCATGTATTTTTTCTAATTTTTTTCTATCATCTACTGTAGATCGGATGATTAAGAGAATTTCGTCTAATAAATCTTGATTTTTCATAATTACGAGCCTAAAATAATTTAAGGTGCCAAATTATCAATTATTGATGATTTAACGAATAATCGGGTATTCAAATTTATGTAATTTATTTTACTTATGAAGAAATCTAATATGGTGTGATAAAAAAGACGCATTCGGAAGTGAAGCCCCTAAAATTAGCGATATTTCAATTCCAAGATGGTGCGATTAAAAGGTTTTTTCCAGCCTTTGCGTAAAGCATCTTTTACCGTATTTCAATTCCAAGATGGTGCGATTAAAAGATTATTTGCTTTTGGCGAAGGTACAAACCCATTAAAATTTCAATTCCAAGATGGTGCGATTAAAAGTGCGTTTTCGATGTTCTGAACATTAGTTTTAAATCTGATTTCAATTCCAAGAT
>JAGGUP010000183.1 GCA_021158405.1 Bacteroidales bacterium | reverse complement strand
TTATTTCATTTTAAAAAAATCCGGTGTTCTTAAATAAAAAACTACCCAAATCAAAATAAGCACAAGGCTTGGCATCATAATACTCATACCGCCTGTCATGTGAATAATTATCGCTCCGCCCATATACGAGCTTAATAATAAAGTGCCGTAGCGATTTGTTTTTGGCAACAAAAATAGTAAAGCTGAAACAATTTCACCTAATGCGATAATAATGCGCCAGTCGCCTAATTTCATTTGTTCCATTTGTTCCGGATGAAGAAATAATTTGCCACTTGCACTGTATAAATAAAGTGCTGTTAATAAACCGGCTATTACCCAGCCGGCAATTTTTCTTGTTTTTGAAATTTCTGTACTCATAATTTTAATATTTTATTAATTATTAAAGTTTATTGATTTTAAATATTGATAAATAGTGCTTGCCAGAAGACATCAATTTCTTCGTTACGCTTGCATTGAAAACAGTCATTTACAAATGTAAACTCCTTTATTTCAATGCTTCACAAGCCTCGAACTTGATGTCTTCTGACTAAGCACTCAAAATATGGGAGTTTTCTTGCTGACACTAAATAGTCCAATGACATAAGGAGTTGAATTATCTTTTTCATTTCTGTTTAATTTTATCTTCAGTAAGCATGGTAAATAAAACGAATAGGCCAAGTATTGCAATAAAAGCACCTAAATAATATGCACCACTTAAGCCGCTTATGGTAAACCCGATGCCGATAACAAGAGGACCAAGCGTTTGCCCTAATCTTAAAACCATGCCATTCATCGACATAAATGCCCCTCGCTGATTGTCTGGAGCAAGATTAGCCAAAACCGTTTGTAAACTTGGTATATTTAATGCTTGTGCACTGCCAAATATTAAAATGGGTAAGATAAAAAGGTATAGATTATTAATATTAGGAACCAGTATTAAGACCGTAAAATAAAGGAAAAAAGCTGTTTTTAATAAAATTAAACTACCAAACTTAGTGGTGAGTTTCCCAATCTGCGTTGCAAAAATTGCTGATGTAATTGAACTTAAGGACAAGACTATTCCAATACCAGGTGCAGATAAATTAAATTTTTGTTTTAGGAGAAAAGGCATATAGGTTAAAAAAGAACCATAAAGAATAATGAAGGTCAATACACTTAAAGTAAAAATAGCGAGGACTTCTTTTTTAAAAATGCTTTTTGAGATCGCCTGAAAATATTCTTTTAAATTTTGAGAAACTTCAAATTCGGGTTCTTCCATACCAAAAATAACAAATAAGCCCACAGGAATAGCCAATAAGGGTAAAACAAAAGGATAATACCATGCAAATCCGGCCAAAGCACCACCAACAAGGGGATAGATCGCTGTGGATAAATTCAAAACACTTGCATTATAACCCATAGCAGCAGGTCGCTGTTTCCCTTTAAAAAAATCACCAATTAGCGTTACATTAAGAGATCCTAGTGAGGCGGCTCCAACACCTTGTAATGCCCTCAATAAGAGAATAATATAAAAATCACGGATAAAAAATATGGCAAAACCGGCAATAGCGAAAATAAACAAAGAAGGAACAAGTATTTTTTTTCTTCCCCTACGATCGGCGTATATTCCGGCAAGTGGCGTTAGGAATATACCCGGCAATGTAAATGCACTAATGAGTAGACCTATTCGTGTTTCGCTTAAATTGAGTGCAATAGCCATTTGGGGCATGGCAGGAGTTATACTTGCAACACCCATTACAGCAATCAGTGTAATACTGAAAATCACATAAAGTTTTCTGTTTTTTAATAAGCTATCTTTTTTCATTTCTGTCCTATTAATCTGATCACAGAAGCTTTTCCCTGATGGTGTTTTCCTTCATTTAGATGAAGCTCTTCCTTTTTTATTTTTAATTCTGTTAATTCGGCAAAATCACTTTGAAGTTCTTCTTCGGAAAACAGCATTTCAATTTTACGTGGTCCTCCGGTATTGTTCTTAATTTGCTTTTTGGAAAAACCTTCCAAAATAAGAGTTCCTTTTGATTTTAAAAAACCGGTTAGTTTCTTGTGATTTTCTGCTCTTGAAAAGGTATGGACATAAAACAAAGCTATTAAGTCAAAAAAATCATTCGGATAATCAACTTCTTCAAAAAAAGATAGTTGATAGTTAATTTTTACCTTTTCTTCAGAAGCTAATTTTTCCGTTTTTTTTATAGCCTCCGAACTGCTGTCAAAAGCAAAAACCTCCCAACCCAATTTTGCAGCATATACAGCATTTCGACCTTCACCTTCTGCCGGTAATAATATTTTACCGGGTTTATATTTTAATAATTCCAGCTTAAAAAATTCATTGGGCTCTTTGCCATACACATATTCCTCTTGTGCATAACGTTCATTCCACATGTTTTTCATATTAACCAAATTTATATCCTGAAATTTTAATACCCATTAGTGTTCCTGTGTAATCAATCAATCCAGTATCGTTTCCGGCTGCTCCGGCCACCACAAACAAGGGCAATAAATGCTCACTTCGTGGATGACATTCCTGTGCGGCAGGGGCTTTTTGCCAATTCATTAAAGCAGTATCTCTTTCATTTATCTTGGAGTTTAATACTGTTTTTGAAAGCCAGTTGTCAAACTTTTCAGAATTTTCAATTGCATTTGTTCCACCTGACAAAAAGCCGTGCATATTGTGATAGCTCATGCCCGAGCCAATAATCAACACCCCTTCATTACGCAAAGGTTCAAGCGCTTTGCCAAGATTTATATGCCTTTCAGGGTCAAGTGTTTTTACTAACGAAAGTTGAACAACAGGAATTTCATCTTTAGGAAAAGCAATCATAAAAGGCACGAACGTTCCATGGTCAAAGCCGCGTTTGTATTCTCTTTTTGTTGTAAAACCGTTTGCTTGAATTAGATTTTCAATCCGTTCAGCCAATTCGGGATTACCGGGAGTCGGCCAGTCTAAATGATAAGTTGATTCAGGGAAACCATAATAATCATAAAGCAAAGGTGGATTTGAACCAAAGTGAACTGTTGGAAAATCTTCTTCCCAATGAGCAGAAATAACAATAATTGCTTTTATCTTTTGACTGAATTGCTGTCCAAGGTTTTCAAGGTATTCTTTTAATTTACCATAACCCACGGGGTCGCCAAAGGCATCATTCATAACATGCCATGGGCCACCTCCGTGCGGTATGTAAAATGTGGGTAACTTATTGCTTTTATGTTCCAATTTCTGAAAAATTAATTCTATAATTTTGCATGTGTTCCATCACAATATGCTCCGTTTTTCGAATGTTTACATCCACAGAGTGCCACTTTTTTAGCTTCAGTTATTTCAACTTTTTCAGGCACAAATTTAGTGCCTTTATGCGAGCCGTCGCAAAAGGGTTGGTTGTTACTTTTTCCACACGAACACCAATAATATGTTCCGGCTTTTAAATCCAGCACATATGGTGCTTTTTGAGCAATTTTTGGTTTTTCCATCTTTCTAGATTTTATGCCAATAATTAAGCAGCGATTAATAATTATTTGATTTTTTCTTCCAGTTCATCTAAGCGGTCGTTTGCACCGTGAACCATCATGGTGACACGCACAAACGGCATTGCCAACAACAGCAGGGCAGCTGATATGAGAAGGTTAAACGTATCAAAATTAACGATATTGATTATAATACCTGTTAAACCGATTAAGGCTGCAAAAATTCCACCGGGTACTCCCAAAGGACATCTTAATTTTTTCTTTTTTTCCATTATTTTAAAATTTATAAATTAATAATTATTGAGTTTATTGATTAATTCTTCTTTTGTCGGAACACTTCTAAAAACTATTTCATTGTTGATAAGAAGAGTCGGTACCGAATGAATTCCCAATTTCATTGTTCTAAACATCCCTGCCGGCATATTTGCCAAAGTTTGTTTTAGTTCAAATTTATTTCCATAAGTAGGAAGAACTTCATTAAGTAAACGTTTCAATATCTTGCAATTGGGGCATGTTAGCGTGTAAAACAGCTCTATTTTAATTTTATTCATATTCAAGTTTCTACTGTCTATTATTATTTAGTTGTGATTTCAATTTTCAATTCAATGTCGTTAGCCAAAATCATATCGTTCATCGTATTTTTGTAACTGACACCATATTTTTGTCTGTCAAAGGTTAATGTACCTGACAATTTATTTGCTTGAATTAAAATATCAGTTAGTTTTTCTTCATTTGTTTTTCCTTTGATTGTTAGATTTCCAAAGGCTTCATTGCCGTTAACTTTTGTTATCTTAAATGTTGTTATCGGAAAATTTTCGGTGTCAAAAAAATCAGCAGATTTCAAGTGTCCGATTAACTTCTCTCTTGATGCCATTTTATATAAAGCATCATCATCTGATGTAATCATAGAGTTCATATCTACCGAAAATTCACCTTCTGTAACTTTATCATTGGCTAATGTGAGCTTTCCTGATTTAAACTTTAAGTATCCTTCATGAGCATATACTCCAATCATACTGCCTTTCCAGTGAACAATAGATTTTTCTGTGTCAATTTGATAACTTGCTTTTTCTGTTTTAACATTTACTGTTTTTTTAGCTGAGCTGTTATCCTTTGTTTTTTCATTTGAGCTGTTACAAGCAACGAGGCTTAATGCAAAAAGTCCTATTAATGTAAATTTTAATGTTTTCATTTTTTTTATTTAAATTATTAA
>JAGGUP010000075.1 GCA_021158405.1 Bacteroidales bacterium | reverse complement strand
GGTTTTTTTTGTTTTAGAATTCACAGAATGCAAAATAAAGCAGTAATTTTGCTCAAGCTAATTATATAAAAAAATACAGAATGATTGCTAATCAACTATTTAATCCAAAAAGCATAGTCATAATCGGAGGATCTAATGATATTCATAAACCTGGAGGAAAAGTTTTAAAGAACCTGATCGATGGAAAATTCTCAGGGAAACTTTATGTGTCAAATCCTAAGGAAGAGCAAGTTCAAGGTATTCCCAGTTTTAAAGATTTAAATAATCTTCCTCAAGTTGATTTAGCCATTATCGCTATAGCAGCTAAATATACTTTACCGGCAATTCAAATCCTGACAGAGAAAAAAGACAGCAAAGCTTTTATTATTCTTTCGGCAGGATTTAGTGAAGAAAGTGAAGCCGGCGCTCAACTGGAAAAGCAAATTGTAGATCAAATAAACAAATACGATGGAGCATTAATTGGCCCCAATTGTACAGGAATTCTGACACCCAATCACCATAGTATTTTTACAGAACCCATTCCCAAGCTAGATCCTAAAGGATGTGATTTTATTTCAGGTTCTGGCGCAACAGCAGCTTTTATTATGGAAGCAGGGATTGCAAAAGGATTAAGTTTTGCCAGTATATTCTCAGTAGGAAATTCAGCACAATTGGGTGTAGAAGATTTACTCGAACACCTTGATAATACTTTCGATGCAGAGCATTCTAGCAAAGTAAAATTGCTTTATATCGAGACTATTAATAAGCCACAGAAATTACTAAAACACGCCCAATCGCTTATTCAGAAAGGATGTAAAATTGCGGCTATAAAAGCAGGCTCATCTGAAGCTGGAAGTCGGGCAGCATCTTCACATACGGGTGCTTTGGCAAGTCCCGATGAAGCCGTAAATGCCTTATTTCAAAAAGCAGGAATTGTACGTTGCTTTGGTAGAGAAGATTTGATTGCCGTTGCTTCTGTTTTTATGTATCCACCTATCAAAGGGAAGAACTTAGCCATTATCACTCACGCTGGTGGACCAGCAGTTATGCTTACCGATGCCCTTTCAAAAGGAGGTTTGGAAATCCCAGCAATTACCGGAGAAAAAGCGGAAGAATTAAAAGCTAAACTTTTCCCAGGCTCATCCGTGGCAAATCCAATAGATTTTCTAGCAACAGGAACAGCTGAACAATTGGGAATTATCATCGATGCCATCAATAATGATTTTGACGAAATTGATGGAATGGTTGTAATTTTTGGCACTCCTGGTCTTGCTCCAATTTTTGATGTTTATGAATTGCTCGATGAAAAAATAAGAACATCCAAGAAACCTATTTATCCTGTTCTTCCTTCTACATTCACCGCATCAAAAGAAGTCACATTCTTCCTAGAAAAAGGGCAGCTTAACTTTCCTGATGAAGTGAACCTCGGAAATGCACTTGCCCGGATTTACCACACGCCAAAACCAGAAAAAGAGAAAAAAAAGAAATTGGAAATAGATCTTGGTTATATTCGAGCAATAATTGATAGCAATGAGAATGGTTATTTATTGCCTTCTGCAGTGCGTTCATTATTGGATGGAGCAGGAATACCAAGAGCAGGAGAATCAACTTGTGGCACTGTCGACGTAGCCATTTCTCAAGCAAAACGACTAGGATTCCCTGTAGTTATGAAAGTGGTTGGTCCCGTTCATAAATCAGATGTGGGTGGCGTTGTTTTAAATGTAAAGGATACCGAAACTATTGAATATGAATTCAATAGAATGATGGAAATTCCAGATACAACAGCTGTTCTAATTCAGCCTATGCTTTCAGGAACAGAACTATTTGTTGGTGCTAAATACGAAGATAAATTCGGTCATATGATCTTATGCGGATTGGGCGGCATTTTTATTGAAGTACTCAAAGACGTGAGTTACGGTCTTGCTCCTATCTCCTATTCAGAAGCTCAGAAAATGATTAAAAATCTAAACAGTTATCCAATTATTCAAGGCCTTAGAGGAAAAGCAGGTGTCGATGAGGAGAAATTTATTGATGTGCTTTGGCGCTTATCAGCTCTACTTCAAGCAGCTCCGGAAATAATGGAACTGGATTTGAATCCACTTCTAGGAACAGAGAATTCCGTTATCGCTGTTGATGCACGTATCCGAATAGAGAAATCTGTTTAGTTTTTAGTGAGGGCGCGACTTAAAGTCGCACGCTCACTTTTAATCTCAATCGCTAAGCCGAATTTGTAATTCGGCTGTTGTATTTTACGACTTAATCAGGAGATTAAGCCGAGCGTATGCTTTTTTTAATCCTTAGTGATACGATGACTCGAGTCATCGTATCACTTCAAGCACGGAATAGAGGTTTTCCAAATTCTCTAGGATTTTCAGCCAAAAGCCAAATTACCTGACATGCACAACCTTTAGGCTAGTGTTTTCTTTGGTCTCAACATCCTGAATAAGAAAAATATATAAACCAGCAGGCAGATCTGCAATCGAATAGTTTTCTGATTTCAGGTGAATGAATTGTCTTGGTTCGTTGTCTTTTATTTTTTTACCTTTTAGATTGTAAATATCAACATCTAAATTTCTAGTTCCTTCCCCCATATAAACAATTCTTAAATTATTTCCAGTCGGGTTAGAAAGCAAGACCATATCTTCTAATGACGCGACGGGTTCATCAGTTCCAGTTCCAGATGGTTTCCAATAATAACGTTCAACTTTTTCGGGGGAAACATTTCCACATTCATTTGTGGCAGTGAATGTCATTTTTTTTAACCATTCAAGATTTTTCATTTCAAGTTGTTCAATGGAATAATCCATTGTGAAGACAGCTTTGTCGTCATTATATTCTGGCCATCCTCCAACGTTTTCTGGAATTTCTTCCGTTTCAAGTTCAATCCTTAAAGTATCTCCTGCATGAGGATCTGAAACCAAATAGGGTGTTCCAAGATATTCTTCTCCGAGGATTTCAGTCACATGTGTTGCCTCGTTTCCAGAAACATCTATTCCAGTCCTAGTGATAGTGGTATCCGATTTACAAACGTCTCCGGTAACAACTCTTTCTTCAAGTGCAGTAACGGGTCCCCCTGATGAATCGTTCCATTCTCCAGTTTCAGTGTTATATACTGGAGGGGTTGTGTCTCTTATTCTTAGAGTTTGATTATGAATTGCATCAATGGTGTTTTGAGGGTTATAGGCTCCAGCTGTGAGTTCCCATAACACATTTACATCATAATTGTATTGATTTATTGAACCATCATTCACTTGTCCAGAAGAAATTGTTTTGTTTACTTTTGTTTCATTTATATAAATGAAATTATCAATTTCCCCTGTTTCAAGATTATCTTCAATTCCTGGGAAATATTCTAAGTCTTTGTCTTCGGGAAATTGAGCTTCTTGAAATGGGTTCCATGAGGACAATAAGCCTGAATGAGTGTAGTCAATGACAGGGGGATTTGTGGTTAAATCATAATCAATAAGACTACGAGCACCATACATCCATTGACTAACAAAATTATTATAAAAATAACCATACCATTCTTCTTTTGTATAACGATTAAGGGAATAATTTCCAACTTCAACAATTTCATCTGTTTGGGGTTCAATATAAATTCTATTTTCAAATGCTGTTGCATCTTGATTTTCAGGAGAGCCAAGATAAACCCCATTAATTGCATGTGCTACTCCTGAACCAACAACAGTACCAACCTTTCGCAAAGGTATTCTAAAAATTCCATTATGAGATAAATCATATTGTAAATTTGTTGTATTTTCTGCAAAAGTAGAATTTTCTATCTGATAAGTCCCATTAAAATTAATAAAAGTTTGAGAACTGAAATTTGTACATATCCAACCAGTAGATAAAGCACTTATTTGATCAGTTGGGTCAATCGCCAAAGCTTTTGTTAAATGATTTCTTTTTTCCTCAACTGTTTCTAATTCCCATTTATTTATATGTGTTCTTCCTCCGTTAAGATATTCTAAAATTATTTCTTTGTCCGAAGAAGTTCCAGAAACTCCATCCAAATCTGTGTCTCCTCGATAAGTTTCATCATTAAATGGATCATTTCCAGTTATTGGAGAATTATAATCATCCATATCAATATCTCCATCCCCGTCTACGTCTCCTGAACCATACCAGTCAGTCTTTGTTGCATAATCCACATCATATGCAGGAACATAATAGTTTAATCCAAACATTGGATGTTGTGGATCACTTGGGAGAGTCTGAGCAGTTGCAGACAAACATAACAAAACAATAATTTCAGCATATAATATTTTGATTTTCATAACAATAGATCTTTTTGTAATACGTATCGGTCATGACCGATTCTTTATTTATCTGATATTCAGCATTTTACGTAAAAATTTTATTTCTAAACCTTTGCGTTTTTTTAATATATTTGCAAAGTAATTTTAAAAGTACATACATATTCGTAATTATGCAAGTCGAAAACATATTTATATCGGACTTAAAGGAATCTCCATATCAAGGGAGGTTACTGGGAGAAGGAAAACGCATTCCTCAAAATACTCAATTCAAATTAAAAGAATTGGCTAAAAGTATTAATACCAGTGGATTACTGAATCCTATTACGGTAAGAAAAGTAGAGGATAAATACGAAATTATAGACGGTCATAGACGGGTAGAAGCACATAAATTGCTAAATATCAAGACTATTGAATCAATAATTGTTGATAAAAGCGATAAAGAAACTCAGATTATGAGTGTTGTTGCTAATTTACAACGAACCAATTTGAACAATATTGAAAAGGCTTTTGCTTTTCAAAAAATCTTGAAATCCAGTGTTTTTAAAAGCAAAAAAGAATTATCAATAGCTATAGGCAAGGATGAAACTTATGTTGGCGATGTATTAAATTTATTGAATCTTGACAGCAGGATTTTATCAGACATTCTTAAAAATCAAACGACAAACGATGTTCGCTTATTGCGTTTAATTAGAAAAGTTGAAGCTGTTGATAAAAAAGGCAAATCGGACAAACAATTTAGCATATACAGTAAATTTATCAAAAACAAACTTTCACGCAGCAAATTAGAAAACCTGATTAGGCAAACAGTTGAAGGGCAAGCCAATAAATACAAAGTCAGCGGCAAATATAATCGTTTCTCAGTTACTTTCAACCACAAATTAAACCCTGAACAACATCAGGCAGTTATAGATTTCCTTGATACACAATTAGCTCAAAATATTGACAAGCTCATCAAAAATTAAGGGTGAATAACAGACAATAAAGTTTGTGCTTTAGCTTCTGTTTCTTCCCATTCTCTTTCCATTTCAGAATCGCGAGTAATGCCTCCGCCGACATATAATGCAAATTTTTCCGGCATTACTTTCATACATCTTAAATTTACGAAAAGATTTATTTCATTCGCTTTTATTGGACCAAGAAATCCTGTGTAATAAGCCCTGTTGAATTGTTCAGTATTCAAGATCAATTCTTTTGATTTTTCCAATGGAATCCCACAAACCGCTGGAGTTGGATGTAAATTTTTTACTAATTCGATTATTTTGTATCGTTCAAAATTCTCTTCTATAGAAAAATCGGAGCGCAAATGAACTAAATTTCCAGCTTGAGAGGTATAGGTCTCTGAAACCTTTACCGAATCGGAAACAGTAGATAAAATCTTTTCTACGTATTTTCTTACATAGGCTTGTTCATCAATTTCTTTTTTTTGCCAAACAACCTCTTTCAATGAGCGTTCTTGCAATAATTGCGTCCCTGCAAGCGCCATTGTTTTTAAGCCTTTATCATCCTTTAATAGTAAAAGTTCGGGTGTAGCTCCCATCCACAATTCACCTGTTGGCAAATGAATCAAATAAGCAAAAGCCTTCGAATACGTTTTTGTTAATCGAGTAAACAGAGAAAATAAAGACTCTTCTGTTCTGGGTTTAGTTTTGATTTTAGATAATATTGCTTTATCCAAAGTCCCCGATTTGAGCTTATTCATATAGAGATTAAAGGCTCTGGAATATTCATTTTTCGAGCTTGTTGTTTCCGGAATTGTTATTTTGTGTTTTACATCAGGAAAAGTATTCAAATACTCTTCAATAGCTTGAATATCTGTTGATTCATCAATTATCTTGTCGGTTGATAAAAACCAAATAGGATGTTCTTTAGAAACCACAAATGGAGCAAACACAAAACCTTCCTGCTCCTGCTTGGCCAGAGAATTGATTTCCTGAAAAGCAAGCGGATGGAAAGAAATTAAAGTAAGCGTTTTTTCATTTCCCGGCAAACTGTATCGAGCAAAGGCAATTCCTTTGGCGAACAGTAACTCATGCAATCGATTTAAAGAACCGTCCATTTATTTTAATAAAATAAAATTAGTTAAGCGAGCCGTTGAAACCAAGTCGCCTTCTTCATCTTTAATTTGAATATCCCAAATATGTGTATTTTTTCCTACATGAATGGTGCGTGCTTCACCAAAAACCCATCCGCTTTTAACTGCTTTTACATGATTGGCTGAAATTCCTGCACCGCGCACATCCGCATTTTTACCAGCCATAATAACTGCCGAGCCAATACTCCCAATCGTTTCAGCCAAAGCTACACTTGCGCCTCCATGCAATATGCCGTAAGGTTGTCTTGTTCTTTCATCGACCGGCATTTTTGCTTTTATATATCCGGGCTCAACTATTAAATATTCTATTCCAAGCACTTCTATTAAAGTGCCTTTACTTGTTTCATTTATTTGTTCGAGTGGTATCTTCTTTTTCATGTTGAGAATTTACAGTTTCTAAGCAAAAATAAACTTAACAAATGGAATTGTCCTATGATTTCGGATAAAATGTACATTTGCTAAATTTTTTGAATGACTGCTGAAGAGAAAATAAAGTTAAAAGTACTAATCGAAAACAAGATGGAACGGCTTAAACGACAGATCGTCGATTTAAAAGAGCTTACTAAACCTATAGAGCCGGATTGTGCCATTGGTAGAATAAGCCGAATGGATGCTATCAATAATAAAAGTGTAAACGAATCAGGTTTGCGTAAAAAAATTGAACAACTCAATGGCTTGGAATATGCGCTATCTATTTTCGATCAGGATGAATTTGATCGTTGTATAAGCTGCGGCAATACCATTCCAACAGGTCGTTTATTTGTAATGCCTGAAAGTAGGAAATGTGTTCGATGCGCCGGATTGAGTCAATAATAATTCCTGTTTTAGTAAGTTTGTCAATTGCCCGCTCTTTGCTACCTTTGTTGCAATTAAAAAAAAATCACTTTGAAGAAAATTAATTGGATAATTCTTTTTCTTGCCTTGGGAATTTCATCTTCGTGTTTAAAGAATGAAATTTGTAGCCCAAGCAATATCGAGCTGAAAGCAGGCATTTATACACTCTTGGAAACCGATGGCATTGTGGATACAATCCCTCTTAAAATCGATTTAGATTCAATCTATGGCTTAATATTAGAAGATAAGAATTGGCTAATTAATGAGTCCCAAATAGACGAAATTAATTTTCCTTTAAACGATGCGAGCAATGAAACCGGCTTTGTTTTGAGTATTGGCGGAATAAAAGATACGATCCAGTTTGCCTATGAAAAGCATTTACTTTTTAATTCTGTAAAATGCGGCACTTCATACACTTACACTATCAATAATATCACAAACAGCTCTAATTTTTTAAAAAATATTATTTTAATCAACTCTGAAATTAATGTCCTTTCAACTGAAAATATTCAATTGGTTTTTTAGCTTTCTCTTGCTAATATCAAGTTCGGTTCTGGCACAACAAACAGAGGTTGAAACGAACGAAGATAGGCTAAAGAAATCTGAAGGACCAATACAAAAAGACAAGCCTAAAAAGCAAAAGACATTTTTTGAGCGCGATCTTAAATTCGGCTGGGATATAAGCAATCTTCTCGTTGGCGCTTTATCATCATCAAGAACAGGAATAGATTTTTCTGTTGATTATACAATCAAAAAGAATCTTTATGGCATTGTAGAAGTAGGAAAAAACAGCTATTCGGAATCAAGTGATGCTATGGACTATTTTTCGGAAGGCTCTTATTTCCGTATTGGTTTTGATTCAGATAAACGGAAAGAGGAAAAAAAGATGAATCGCGACATGTTCTATTTGGGGGCTCGTTATGCTTTTGGCTCTTTTAATCAACGACTAGAAAATTATCAAATCAGCTCTTCCTACTGGCCAACAGTTATTGAAGATGAAATTAACTTTACTAACTCAGCACATTGGGTAGAGGCTCTTGCCGGTTTTAAGGTTGAAGTGATGAAAAATATGTATTTGGGTTTAGGATTTAGAATAAAGTTCTTGATTTATCAATCGGGAGATAAAACAATAAAACCAGCGATTTTTATCCCGGGTTATGGGAAAGCCACAGGAACAGTTACTATTGGTTTTAATTACAATCTATATTATAATTTACCATTAAATTATTCGAAAAAAACTCCAAATCGTGCGCATTAAAATATCCAAATATTATCAATTAATACTGATCTTAGCTGTACTAATTCCCGTGGCTATTTTTGGACAAGATGCTGAAGTATCCTATCCCAAACAAATAGGAATTGGATTGAAATCAGGAGCTACTTATAGTCTTCTCGATGTAGGAATTCCCGTTCAGCAAACAAACAGCAGCCTTGTCCCTTCTTATGGTTTAATTTTTAGTTATATACACGCAAAAACAGTAGGTATTCAACTGGAAGTTAATTATGTAACCAAAAGCTGGGAAGAAAATCCAATAGGTGATTATTTTTTTAATGCAAAGCTAAATTATATCGAAATCCCTATGCTTACAACCTTGCATTTCGGCAATCGATTTAAATTTTTAATCAACTTTGGCCCTTATATTTCCATCTTATTAAAGGAGGAAAGTAGTCATAACGTAGCTAGTGAATCTGATTATTTCTCTTTTTATGATAGCAGATCTCCAAGAAAAGGTGATTTCGGAATAATGGGTGGTGCAGGTTTTCGATTACAAACCAATATAGGATTAATTCAACTTGAAGCCCGATACACCTATGGATTTCAAAACCTATATGATGTGACAGAAACCAATCTCGATTATTCGAATATGACGACTATAGGATTCTATTTAAGCTACCAATTTTCATTTTCTGATGACTTCTAAAGCAAGCATTTTATTATTTGATTTGGATGGTACTTTAACCGATCCCAAAGAAGGAATTATCAATTCAGTACAGTATGCTTTAAAACAAAAAGGAATCCTTGAAAATCATCCCGAAGAGTTGTTCAGTTTTATTGGGCCTCCCCTACATTATTCATTTAAAAATCGATATCATCTTAGTACGGAGGTAGCATTTGAAATGGTAGACCTTTATCGTGAGTATTATAGTGAAAAAGGAATTTATGAAAACACCATCTATCCAGGTATTTTTGATTTGCTTAAAACATTAAAGTCGCAAAAGAAAATTCTTTCTCTAGCTACCGCAAAGCCAACACATTATGCAAAACAAGTGATTGAATATTTCAAGATTGATCCTTTTATCGATTTTATTGCAGGTGCCAATATTGATGGCAGCAGAACAGATAAAAAAGAAATTATTGCTTACGCCAAAGAAATTACAGGAAATAAATCCAATGCAGAATATTTAATGATTGGTGACCGTGAATATGATATTATGGGTGCTCATTTTAATCAGGTTGAGGCTTGCTGGGTAACTTACGGCTATGGTGAGAAATCTATTGTGATGAAGGAGAAACCAAAATACATTTGCCATACAGTAGCGGAACTCTCCGACTTATTGCTATAAATTCGATAAAAAAACCATCAAAGTAGATTTCACATATAAGGGTATTGTAACTTTACAGACTATTCTTAAAAATTTACAAGATGGAAAAACCAAACAAAATTCCGCAGATTTATGGCTATACAATCTGTGTTATAGCAGTCATTGCGTTTTTAATTTCTCTAACAAACTTTATTAATGCATACATTGATAAAGGAGACTTACTTTACGCCAGTTCCTACAATAGAAATGAGAATCTCGCTTCTTATGAAATCTATAAAATGAGCCTTCTTAAAGAGGCTAATTCGGGTAATGAGGCTGTTTCCAATAAATATATCCCCGATAATACAGAGATTAAAGCTATGTATAAGGCAGCGATTAATCAAAAAATCTCTGCTGCAAGTCATCAAAATAAAAGAGCATTAATTGTTAGCGGCATATTGGGACTATTGAGTTTAATATTATTTATCACACATTTGTATTGGGTGCAAAGACTCAGCAAAAAAGAATAGACGTGGTAACACAACAAAAAAATAATATATGACTCTAATATCTAGAATTTTAAAAGGCAGATATATAAATAAACTTTTAATAATTGCTTTACAGGTAATATTTTCTCTGTTACTATACTTTAATTCTTCTGCACAGACATATATTCCAGGAAATTCATATTATGGAAGGAATAATTATATAGAATATCTTCCGGGAAACCTTCCTCTCATTATTTCAATTCCTCATGGAGGAGCACTTACGCCAACTGAAATTCCTGACCGAACATGTGGTAAAACAGTAACGGATTCTTATACTACTGAACTTGGAATGGAAATAAGAGATGCAATTTTTAATGAGACTGGTTATTATCCACATCTAATAATCAACCATCTAAAACGCAAAAAACTTGATCCAAACAGGGAAGTTAATGAAGCAACATGCGGAAATGAACTCGCTAATATAGCGTGGAATGAGTTTCATGACTTTATTGGTAGCGCAAAAACTATTGTCAAAAATTGCTCGGGCAAGGGTCTTCTAATTGACCTTCATGGGCATGGACATACAATACAAAGGCTCGAACTTGGGTATCTTCTTACAGCCACACAATTACGTAATTCTGATACAAATCTTGATACTCCTGACAATGAAAATACAGTAAGTATTCGCAATTTGGTTAGTTCTAATTTAACAAATAGTTCACTCTCAGAATTGTTAAGAGGCTTTTACAGCCTAGGCACGATGTTCGAGGAAAAAGGATTTCCTAGTGTTCCAAGTATAGACAACCCTTACCCTTTAGTTGGACAATCCTATTTCAGTGGTGGATATAATACAAAGACACATGGTTCCCTATCAGAAGGAACAATTGATGCCATCCAGATAGAGTGTAATCACGATGTTAGGTTTGTCGAATCCAACCGTTTAAATTTTGCTTCAAATTTTGCTATTATAATGCTTGATTATCTTTCCAAACACTATTTTACTGATTTACGTTCACATCTAAGTACTAATTCTGCTGTTGAATCAGTAATTCAGATTTATCCGAATCCAGTAAGAAATCAAATTTATATTCATGGCCTTAAATCTTCTGAGATTACCATTTATAATATACTGGGGATTATCGTTTATACGGCAAAAATGGATATTGAAGGAAAAATCAAGCTTGGAAACCTCGAAAATGGCATCTATATAATCTCAATTTCTTCTGGAGATAAAGTTCTAAAAAGAGAACGAATAATAATTAATAGAAAATAATTTAATGCTATAATAGGTTTGAGTTAAATCAACTTATTTTAAACATGACATGATACATTAAGATATCCTTTGTGATTTAACTATTTATATCTTACCACAAAGTAGCACAAAGGCATACACGATTTGCACAAAGAATTTATATGAATGTATTCCTTTTGATTTCTTTCCTTTCTGATTCAGAATAAATGTATTATTACCCAAGTTCCTTAGTGTCCCTTTGTGATGTACTTGGTGATCCTTTGTGGTTCAGCTATTTATTTTACCACAATTCATACAATTTATCCAGAACAAACGAATGCTAAGAAACTCAAAACAAACAGCGAAAGACTTTCACCTTCCGCTGATTAATTCTCTTCTATATCAATCTTTTAATCCAATAAAAGTGCATTAAACAAGAATTTGTAAACACCACTTGTCGAAGACCTAAACTGTGGACTAAACGAATAGAACACCATTTGTCCTTTGCCTTTTTGTATCCAAACGGCGGCTGGAAGTTTTGCTAATAATTCCTCGTTTTCCATATATCCGCTTGGGCAAATATCATCTTTTGGGAAAGAGGCCACAACGCGACGATCGATATCAAATCCCGGCTGACTCGTTTGAAAAACAGGATTACCTCTAAAAAACACATTTGCAGTATTTTCCAAACCATAAGTAAGTGGATGATTATGCATTACCTTGATTGTCGCTAAAGATCCCGCAACATACAAACCTTTCTTCTTCAACTTATTAGCAATATTTGAAATAGGCAAGCTGAAATCTTCCTCTTCTTTTCCATTATTAATCTTCATTACACCCATAAACAAATCTACAGAAGAGCCCCAAGTCACAAGGTTTCCTCCATTATTTACAAATTCCATAACACGTTTTAAGCCTTCTTTACCCATGCCTTTGGCATATTCAGGTGGCAAGCGGCTTGGATTATAATCTCCTGAAGAACCTTTTCTTTTTCCTTCCAAAAGAATATCTTTTGAGGAAGAAGGAAAAACCAATACATCAAAAGCAGATAAATCTAGTGTCTTTAATTTATCAGGACGAATCAATTGAAAAGGAATATGATGACTATCCAACACATAGCGTGTCCAACCGGCATCCATATCGTGATTCCAAGTTTCGATAAAACCTATTTTTGGATTCGCCAATTTTTTCAATCCGTCAATCTTTGCATTTGAAAATTCAGCGAATACTGCATTTTCCTGCAAGTTATTCTGAATAAGTTGCTTATTCTTGGCATTTAACTTTACCACAAAGCTTCCCTGTTTATAAGTTTCAAAATCATTTGTAAGACGATAAACCGTTTGTCCTTCACTCATTAATTCGAAGGCAAGAGCAAAGCTTTTGTTTTGATTTACAGATAAAATAACATAATCAGCGTCTGCTAATTTATCATCGACGACAATGGGTTCAGTAATTGAAACAAGTTTATTTGATAAATCGGCAACTTTATCATTGATCTCAAACGATTTCAGTCCCATATGCAAAGGCAGCGACCAGGACGTAATATCGTAAGGCTTAATCATTGGACCATCTTTAGAATAATGACGAACAGGAAATTCCTGATTTTCCATTACTTCTTTCACAAAAGCACGAAAAGGTTGAGAAAGCGGAACAACCACAGATCCTTTAGGAAATACAGTTTGATTGATAATAACTTGTTCAGCTAATTTCTCTATTTGAATTCCATGCTCTAACATTAAATTTACAAAAGCCACCAATTGACCTTGATCGTGCTGCTCAGCTGGTAAAATATAATAATAAGGTGCTTGACTTGCACCCAGCATCACTTCTTTCTTACACAAATTATTGGTATAGCTTAATATCTCTTTCTTATGAAAAGAAGCTGTTTTAATGATTGATTTTGTCGATACCAATTCCAAATCAATGATATCGCTCAATTTCCACCATCCACCCATCCAAGGATCGGGCATGTTTGCACTTTTTTCATATTCGGCTAATCCTTTGCCACTTACGGTCAATTCGTTGGGTTCAATATAGATCGAAGTTGCATCAGCAACACTAGCAGCTTCGGTAAGAAATGACATTACATTTTTCCAAAGACAAGTCTCTGTAGAACCCGGCCAATAGTTATCAAAAGCATATCCTTGTGAAACACCTTTTAAACCTGCTCCAGTTAAATCTTTTATCATATTTGTTCCAAACAAGCCTATCCAATTCCATAAACCCGGATCAATATTTTCCGCAATTGGATCATGGTTTGGGGGTACAAAATAGCGTGGCCCACGTGAACCCATTTGGTGCTTTTCAACCATCACCTGAGGAAACCATGTAGTACTCGTTATGCTAGAAATAGCTTTTGTATCTGTTTGCGAAAGCGTAATAAAATCCCGATTATTATCGTGACCAACATATTTATGATACAAGCCCGGCAAAGTAGCTCCTTCGTATTTTGTTCCTTTGTATTTCTTGTAATTTTTAACAACCATATTCATACCATCCGGATTGTGATTTGGCACCATCATATAAACAACATTTTCAAAATAAGAAAGAAGCTCAGGGTCATTTGTGCTTGCATAATCATAAGCAATCAGAGAAGCTGCTTGCGACGGTCCTACTTCACTTGAATGCATGGATAAGGTGGCTAAGAAAAATACCTTGGCATTTTCTATCAATTTAGTTTGTTCTTCCGAATTCAAATTTGGATTTAGCATTAACTCCTTATTCATTGCTTTGTATTTCTCCAAATTCTGAATATTTTCTTCCGAAGAAATAAACAAAATATACATAGGCTGTCCTTCTGGACTTTCTCCAATTTGCTCCATTTTTAATCGGGGAGAATCTTTTTCGAGTAATTTCAGATAATCGATTAATTGATTGTAGGTGTACAAATTACCTTCACTACCTGGTTGAAAACCAAAAAATTCAAGCGGTGTTTTAAACTCCGACTTGGTTTGTGCTTGCACAGTAAAGAAACTCACCAATAAAAAAGAAAAGGCGAGAAATACGAAATACTTCTTCATAGTTATTTGGGTTTTGGTTTATAAAGGTTAATTTTAATGGTTTTAAGTTTTCACTGCTAAAGTATAAAAAACAATTGTACTTTTGATTCGATTCAAGCATAATTAAAAACAAATAGCAAATGAAAAAACACACAACAGTATTAGTTTTAATTCTATGTATTTTTATTAGTCCACTTTTTAGTCAGTCGTTTGTTGACTTGAAAGCAGGAGAAGACGTAGAAGTAAACGGCTTATTGCTTAGTTTTACTACCGTTAAAAAAGGAAACAAAAAAGGAGCTGATTTGTATAAACTTACAGCCAGCGTAACCAATCACGGAGCCGATTTCCTTAAAGTTTTTAATCAAGGAAGAGAAACTTATATCAAAGCTGCAGAAGATGCAATCGCTTATTTTCAGTTTACTAATGCCACAGGGAAAGCGATGTCAGCAACCAGTGCACGTTTTTATCCAAAACCTTTGTATATAAAGGTTCCTTATAAATGCAAAAAGTGCCCGCCTATTAAAAAAGATGAAGACCCCTATAATCATTACACCAAATCTGTAGTTATAGGCTCTCAGTTTGTGTCTGGTTCTTCCTTGAGCAAAACACTTAATATTAGAGTTCCTGAAGGAGAAGTGCCTACTGTTAGAGTAATGGCTTATTAGATAAATATGATTTCGGTTTGTATTCCGATTTATAATTTTAATATTTCGCCATTGCTTGCTGAGTTAACCAAGCAATTATCAAGAGCAGATATTCCTGTTGAGCTTGTGCTTATTGATGATTGTTCATCAATTGAATTTAAACGGCTCAATAAATCTTTGTGTAAAAAGCATACCTATATTGAGCTTGAAAAAAACATTGGAAGAGCTAGCATACGTAATCTTTTCCTTCAATATGCACGCTACGAAAATCTACTTTTTCTTGATTGTGACTCTCAAATAGTTTTAGACGATTTCTTATCCAACTATATTGATTCGATAAAAAAAACCCCCAATCCCATTATCTGTGGTGGAAGAATTTACGATCCCAAAAAGCCGGAAAGAAATAAGATTTTACACTGGAAATATGGAATGCATAGAGAAAGCAAACCTTCCAATATTCGAAATCTTTATCCATCAAAATCTTTTATGACGAATAATTTCTTGATTAGCAAGCAAATTCTTTCCGAAATAAAATTTGATGAAAGGCTCAATGAATATGGGCATGAAGACACTTTATTTGGTTATCAATTAAAGAAAAAAGGATTTGCCATTAAACATATCGAAAACCCAGTTCTAAATGGTGATATTGAATCCAATATTGAATTTTTAGGGAAAACCGAAAAAGGAATTCATAATTTAATTTCTATTTTAAATTATGTGGATTTCGACAAAGAATTTATTAGCGATATTGCTATTCTGCGTTTTTATTATCGAATGAAGGCTTTACGATTAATCTGGTGGTTTGGAATGAAATTTTACTTTCTCCGGCCACTTTTAAAATATATGTTTAGACAAGGTTATGTAAACCTTTGGTTATTCGATTTTTATAAATTGGGAGTTTTGATCAAGGGATTAAAGATCAATAGGATTAAAACTTAGTATATATCCTTCATCCAATTATAAGGCTTTCGCTTTATCCATTTTCCTCGTGTAAAATCCGGAAAATATTGGACTTGTCCTCCTCCTGCTATCGAAGCTTCCGAAAGTGGAGTTATAGAACTCCATGCCGCCGCATCATAAGCATCCAAAGGAGGAGCAATTTGTCTTTTGGCAGATTCTACAAAGGCATTCATTACGAAGAAATCCATACCGCCATGACCTGCTCCTTCTGCTTCTGAGGCAAATCTTTTCCAAAGTGGATGATCGTATTTTTCCAACCAAGCCGTGGCATCATCCCAACGATGTGGCTTATTTGCTTCCCCCTCAATATAGATTCTATTGCCATCTACTTCCCATATTCCATTCGTTCCTTGCACTCTAAATCCTAAAGAATAAGGTCGTGGAGAATTGGTGTCGTGTGTAACAATTATAGTTTCGCCATTTGCAGTATCTATCGTTGTGGTTACAATATCACCCAGCTTCCATTTTAGACCGGCATTTGGATGATCCTCGCCTCCAACATCAACAATATGCTTGTGCAGACCTCTCGATTTTGTTGCATGAGAAGTAAGTGAAATAAAACGATTTCCACGATTCACATTTACATAAGTTGCCACCGGACCAAGGCCGTGAGTTGGATAAATATCTGCATTCCTTTTCAAACTATGCTGTGTTCGCCAGCGAGCTTCGCTAAATCCCTTTTCGCCAAATTCGACACCATGACCATAAGCATGGATTCCATCGTTAAATTTAACTTCACGCAAATCGTGCTGATAACCACAACGCATATGTAATAACTCACCAAAAACATTTTGACGAACCATATTTAAGACAGCCATAACGTCTCGTCGATAGTTTACATTTTCGAGTATCATTAAATGGGAACCTGTTGCTTCATGCGTATTTACCAAATCCCAACATTCTTCCATAGTCATTGCAGCTGAAACTTCAACGCCTGTATATTTTCCGGCTTTCATCGCATCTACACTCATTGGGGTATGCCACAGCCAAGGAGTAGCAATAATAACTGCATCAATCTCCTTTAATTTCAATAAATTACGATAATCATAATCGTCTTTACCAAACTCTAATGCAGGAGATTTTCCCTTTTCCTCTATCATCTCCCTACCCACTTTGAGTCGATTGGGATCAATATCGCAAATAGCAATTACTTGGATATCAGAACGAAAAAGAGCGTTTTTCAAATGCTCTTCGCCTCGAAGTCCCATTCCGATAAAGCCAATATTCAAGGTTTGTTTTACAGAGTTTGCAAAACCAATTTTAGGTAAGAAGGCCAAACCCAATCCCGCAATAGTGGAATTCCTAATAAATTCTCTTCGATCTAATGCCATAATTAAATTTCTATGGGCACGAATTTAAGAATTATAGAATTGATACGAAAAAATTAGCGACTATTTATAAAATTTTATTCAAAATCCAGGCTCTATCATATCCCTGATGTCTTACCCAATTAATTTGTCGAGTTGCATCTTGAGCATTTGTAAATGAAAGCATACTAACACGATAGGTTCCCAATTTACTTTGACCGGCTATAAATGCCTTAAAACCTTCTGCTTTCAAACGATCCACCAAAACTTCTGCTCTCTCCTTTTCAATAAAAGATCCACAAATGATATGAAATTGTCCTTTAGGAAGTTCAACTTTAGATTCTTTAACGATAAACTCATTTCCATTTGTTTCAATAGCAATACTTTCATCCATTTCCGATGGAATAGAATTATCAATTTCAGTAATCTCTTGAGATGAGTTATCCTCTGCTTGCTGAACTTTTAATTCACCAAGGTTAACATCTTTATCAGCAGAAGGAAGAGCAGATTTTGAACTGTCTAAAAATGAAAACAATGAAGTTTGTTGCAAGTTATTATGTGCAGATGGAAAATAAAATACAGCGCTTATTAATATCCCAAGAGGAATAATTACTGCTGCAATTTTTCTCAATGCTAAACCATTCAATTTAATCACTTTCGTTTTAGGCGGTTTAACAAGCTTTTTCATTAGGGGCGCTTGTAAACTAAAATCGGGCTTGCGCTCAATAGATTTTAATGGTATTGCTTTTAACCCAAAAGCATCTTCATTATAATTAATGCTTGTATTCGGATGAAATTCCAATTTATTGTTCGTGTTCATATCCAGCATTCCCAAATTGCCAAACGCAATTTGTTTTCCTTCGGCAAGATCTCGCTGGCAATAATTAACAAATACTTCGAGAAGAAGTAAGCTTGTTTTATAAGAAATATCCAATTGGTTTGCTAAATAATTTGCCAGCAAACCATCGTTGGTATTTAGTTGAGAATTAAAGACTAAAGTGCGTGAAGGTGGCAGAATATGATGTTGCTGCGGCTTAATTTCAGCAGTATTATAATTGGTGAGGAAACCGCCTAATTCGGGAATAATAACACATTCGTGCTCTAGAACCAACTTACCTATATGTGCAGCAATATCCATCGTAAACTTTAAAAAAATCAAATGTAACGCGGAATACAGAATAAATCAAGAAATGTTGGTAAGTTTTAATAAATCTTCTGGTGTGTCAACAGCCAAGGACTCGAACTTGGTTATTTTCGTTTGAATACTAAACCCATTTTCCAGCCACCTCAGCTGTTCCAAGGATTCAGCTTCTTCTAATTTACTTTTCGGCAAGGCGCAAATCTGATTCAAAATATTTGTTCTATAAGCATAGATTCCTAAATGCTTATAATAATCTGCTTTTTTAAAAATTTCATCGGTCTTTTTCTCCCGAAAATAAGGAATGGCATATCTACTAAAATAAAGCGCTTTTCCATTCTTTTGGCGGACTACTTTCACCACATTGGGATTATTAAGCAGCTCAATATCTTTAATTGGTTTTATTAGTGTTGCTATTTCCGTTTCCTCCAAACTAAAAGCTTCTGTAAGCTGATCTATTTGAACAGGATTGATAAAAGGTTCGTCTCCTTGAATATTGACAATCACATCATACTTCTGCTCTTTATTTTGAAGTTTCCGCACTACTTCATTACATCGATCCGTACCGGAAGGCTGTGTAGGATCTGTCATTACAACCTCACCACCAAAACCTTTAACATGATCAAAAATACGTTTATCATCAGTAGCTACAATAACGCCTTCTAAAGATTTTGCCTTGGAAGCTTGCTCGTAAACACGCTGTATCATCGACTTCCCCTGAATTACAGCTAGCGGTTTTCCGGGAAAACGACTAGATTCATAACGTGCAGGAATAATTCCTAAAAATCGCATAATATCAACTTAAAATAGACTTAAAACAAACCGTGAATTTCGGCATTTATCTTTTCGATAACATCACCCAAATCTTGTGGATTCTCTGTAAAATCAGTATTGTCAACATCCACAATTAATAGTTTCCCAATATTATAGGAGCTAATCCATTCTTCATATCTTTCATTTAATTTCTTGAGATAATCAATGCGGATAGTTTCTTCATAATCGCGACCTCTTTTTTGAATTTGATTCACTAAAGTGGGAACACTTGCACGCAAATAGATAAGCAAATCAGGGGGCTGGATAAAAGAACTCATCAGCTCAAAAAGCGATAAATAATTATTGAAATCGCGCGTAGTCATTAGATTCATCGCATGCAAATTGGGTGCGAAAATATAGGAATCTTCGTAAATGGTTCTATCCTGTATAATAGTTTTATCGCTTTTGCGAATATCCACCACTTGTCGGAAGCGACTATTTAAAAAATAGACCTGAAGATTGAACGACCAGCGCTTCATGTCTTCATAAAAACTGTCTAAATACGGATTATCATCCACACTTTCGTACAAAGCTTTCCAGCCCATTTGTTTGGCTAACAGTCCTGTAAGCGTAGTTTTTCCTGATCCAATATTCCCTGCGATAGCAATATGCATAATTCGTCTATTTTATGTTTTTTAATTTTTTTTGGAGAAATATTTCTCCATAAAAAATTGAGTAATGTGTTCCTATTTATATATCTCGGCAAAGAATTTTGCCCGAAAACCTAGCAAAGGTAAATGATAAATTTATTTGATTTCAACATCAAAAACAGATTCTATTAACTAAATCTTCATCTGATAAACAAATCCGTTTACAATCCATTGAATTTTAGGCAAACGCAAGCATTTGACATTGTTAATATTTTTTAGAATTTCCTCAAAATTGGGCGTTGTACTTTTATTTCCCTTTCATTACTTCAAGGATTTCATTCAAATATTTCCTCCCATTCACTAAGCGAGGTACCTTGTGTTGACCACCCAGTTTATTATTCATTTTCAGCCACTTATAAAAAGTGCCTTGAGGAGCCACATGAATCAAAGGCTCATTGAGAATCATATTTCTATATCGTTTTGCCTCATAATCAGAGTTGAGCGATTTTAATGCATTGTCTAATGAATCTGCAAAGACGGCAAGATTGGAGGGCTCTTTTTCAAATTCAAAAATCCATTCATGACAAGCACTATTGCTGCTCAAAGAATAAACCGGCCCTGCTGTATATTCATTTACGCTTGCCTTACATTTTTCACACGCAATAGCGATTGCTTTGTCAGCATTATCCATTATCACCTCTTCGCCTACTGCATTAATAAAATTCTTCGTTCTACCACTCACTTTGATTCTAAAAGGATCTAATGAAGTAAAAACAATTGTATCGCCAATTTTATATCGCCATAAACCAGCATTTGTACTGATAATTAAAGCATAATTTACATCCAGTTTAACCTCATTAAGTCCGATAGTTTTGGGTGTTTCTTTATTAAGCTGATCCATAGGCATAAACTCATAAAAAACACCATAATCGAGCATGAGTAACAAATCATCCGCACCTTTTCTATCCTGAATTCCAAAGAAACCTTCGGACGCATTATAGGTTTGCCAAAAATTTACGGGTTCATTACCAAAAAGTTGATTGAATTGCTTACGGTAAGGTTCGAAGTTAACACCTCCCCAAAAAAACACTTCAAAATTGGGCCAAACCTTTTTAATATTTTCTTCTCCACTCAGTTCCATTACTTTTTTAATCAAGACCATGATCCAGGAAGGCACTCCCGCCAAAGTTGTAACATCAAGCTGCATAGTAATTTGACCCATTTTTTCTATCTTTTCTTCCCACTCCTCCATCAAAGCGACAGCTAAATTTGGCTCTCTATTCATTTCAACCCAAAAAGGCAAATTTTGAATAAGAATGGCAGATAAATCACCTTCATAGTAAGCCTCATTATTCACTTCGATAATCCTATTACTCCCACCCATGGCAATACTTTTACCGTCAAATATCAAGGATTCAGGATGACTATTGATATACAAGGAAAGTAAGTCTTTTCCTCCTTTAAAATGGCATTCTTCTATCGCATGTTTACTAACCGGTATGAATTTGCTTTTACCGGCAGTAGTTCCACTCGATTTGGCATACCATTTTATATCTGTCGGCCACAAAATATTTTGTTCTCCAGCACGCGTTCGATCGATAAAAGGTTTTAAATCTTCATAATTGGAGATAGGAACACGTTCGCGATATTGCTCAACAGTCTGTATGCTTTTATAATCATATTGCCTTCCCCATTCCGTATCATTTGCCCTATATAACAAAGTTTTAAACCATTCTTGTTGAACATCATGCGGATATTTAATAAATAACTCGATTTGATGCATCCGCTTTTTCATTATCCAACTAATTACAGAATTGAGTAAAGCCATAAGATTTAATTTTTTAGCTCTCCAAATATAGCAAATAAATAACGATACCCAGCTATTAAATAGCTTCATTTTCTATTAAAAACAATGAGTAAATGACAGGAATAATACTTGCGATTTATTGAGTATATTTGCAAAAAATAGGCAATGGAAACAAGGCGAAATAAGAACCAAATTATAGTAGGAATTAGTCAGGGAGACTATAATGGCATTGGTTATGAGGTAATTCTAAAAACATTTAGTGACAAGCGCATGTTCGATTTCTCAACCAATGTACTCTATGGCTCTCAAGACCTAACCAACTATTACTTGAAAAACCTGAATCTCCATAATTTTGGATTATATTTTGTAAGAGACGCTTCTCGACTTCAGGCAAATAAGCTAAATTTAGTAACTAGTGACGAGAAAAATCTGGTTATTGAAGCGGGTAAATCAACTAAAAAAGCCGGGGAAATGGCTTTTTGGTCGATTGAGAAAGCCGTTGATGATTTAAGAAAAAAAAATATCGATGTATTGGTAACTGCACCAATAAACAAAGAGAATATTCAATCGGAAAATTTCCAATTTGCCGGACATACAGATTATTTGGCAAAAGCATTTAATACTGATAAGTACTTGATGCTGATGGTTCAGCAAAATTTACGAATTGGAGTAATTACAGGTCATATTCCTTTAAAAGACGTTGCTGCAAGTATCACCACCGATCTTGTCCTTCAAAAAATAAAAGTGCTTCATCATTCCTTGGAATATGATTTTGGTATTCGGAAACCCAAAATTGCTTTGTTGGGATTGAATCCACATGCTTCCGACAACGGTTTAATCGGTACGGAAGAGGGAGAAATTATTATTCCTGCAATTAAAAAAGCTCAGAAAGAAGGCATGTTTGTTTATGGTCCTTTTCCGGCAGATGGTTTTTTCGCCTCAGAAAATCATAAGAATTTCGATGGAATATTAGCCATGTATCACGATCAAGGATTGATTCCTTTTAAAACCCTAGCTTTCAAAGAAGGCGTGAATTTTACGGCTGGTTTACCTGTTGTTCGCACTTCCCCGGCACATGGAACTGCTTATGAAATAGCAGGCAAAAACCAAGCATCACCCACCTCTTTTAGACAAGCTGTCTATTTGGGAATTGAAATTTTTAAAAACCGTAAGGAATATGACGAAATAAGTCAAAATCCTTTGTCTTCGGCGCTTAAAAAGATAAATCAAAAATCTACTCAGGATGAGGATGCATCTGACCTTCCTGAAGAAAACAATGATAAATCGGGCGTTCCATTTTAATCGTTATACTCACCTAGTTTAACCTGATTTTATCCTATGTATACTATTTCAAATATAGCTTCTGTTGTAAATGGCCGTTTAATCTCCAACACAGATAACGATCCCAAAATAAACGATATTCTTATCGATAGCCGAAAATTAATTTCTCCAAAAGGGACGCTTTTTATTGCCTTAAAAACAAGAAGAAACGACGGTCATAAATATATTTCATCACTTTACGAGAAAGGCATTAAGTATTTCTTAGTATCCAGACTGCCTGATACTCCTGAGCATTTTAAAAAAGCTCATTTTATTGTGGTGGAGGATACTCTCGCCGCACTCCAGCATCTGGTCAGCGATAAACGCAAAAAAATTAACATCCCTGTCATTGGTATCACAGGGAGTAACGGTAAGACCATTATTAAAGAATGGTTGTTTCAAATGCTTCATCCCGACAAAGAAATTATTCGCAGTCCAAAAAGTTATAATTCGCAAGTAGGTGTCCCTTTAAGTGTTTGGCAAATGAAACCGCAACACGAAATAGCTATCTTTGAAGCAGGTATTTCTGAGCCCGATGAAATGCAAAAATTGCAAGCCATCATACAACCCACGCTCGGAATTTTTACAAATATTGGTCAGGCACACGACGAAAATTTTATAAATACCAACCAAAAAATTGGTGAAAAACTCAAACTTTTTACCAAGGTTGATACCTTGATTTACAATCTCGATCACGCTGAAATACAAGGAATTATCATTCGTTCTCAAATTCTGGAAAGTGTTAAACCTTTTACTTGGAGCACTAAACAAATCGCTGATTTACAAATCACTCAATCAAATAAAATTAATAATAACACTCAATTAATTGCTCTCTTTGAAGAAAAAGAAATTGATATTCAGATTCCATTTATTGATGCTGCATCTATAGAAAACAGTTGTCATGTGTGGGCTATGATGCTTCATTTAGGATACGATAATGAAATTATAAAAGAACGTATGCTCAAGCTGAATCCTGTAGCCATGAGATTGGAACTGAAAGAAGGGATTAACAATTGCTCCGTCATTAATGATAGCTACAATTCAGACATCAACTCCTTAGCGATTGCACTCGATTTTCTAAATCAGCAAAATCAGCACGCTAAAAAAACATTGATCCTTTCTGACATCTTGCAAAGTGGGAAAAGCGATATGGATCTATATCATGAAATTTCTCTTTTGTTGGAAGATAAAAATGTAGATCGGCTTATTGGTATTGGTCCTGCCATTTCGCGCATGCGTGATCAATTTAAACTAGAAGGAAAATTCTATTTAACAACAGAAGAATTTCTCAACCAATTTCTACTCACTAATTTTCAAAATGAAAGCATCTTGTTAAAAGGCGCTCGTTTTTTTGAGTTTGAGCAAATATCAAAGGTGCTGCAACAAAAATCGCATCAAACGGTATTGGAAATCAATCTGGATGCTATGATTAGCAATCTAAATTACTTCCGATTAAAGTTGAAACCTGAGACCAAAATGATGATTATGGTTAAGGCTTTCTCCTATGGAAGTGGAAGTTATGAGGTTGCAAATATTATGCAATATTTTAATGTGGATTATTTAGCTGTTGCTTATGCCGACGAAGGTGTTGAACTTCGAAAGTCAGGAATAAACTTGCCTATCATGGTCATGAGTCCGGATGAGCAAAGTTTCGACACTATTCTAAAATACGATTTAGAACCCGAAATCTATAGTTTTAGGGTGCTAACCAAGCTTGAAGAAGCTATAAAAAAGAATATCCTTCCCAAAAATAAACCCGTAAAAATCCATCTTAAAATTGATACCGGAATGCACCGCCTGGGTTTTGAGCCAAGCGATATAGACCAATTGATTACCCATATTCAATCAAATAATCAGATTTATCCAACTACCATTTTCACTCATTTAGCAGCCAGCGAAGATCCTCGCTTTGATGAATTTACGCATCAGCAAGTGGCTTTATTAAATGATATTACCGATAAAATTCAAGCGCATTACGATCAACCTTTAATAAAGCATGTGTTAAATTCTGCCGGCATAAGTCGTTTTTCTAAATATCAATTGGATATGGTTCGTTTAGGAATTGGTCTTTATGGCATATCACCCATACCAATAGAAGAAAAAAATTTACAAAACATAGGCAGTTTGAAAACACGCATTACACAAATTAAACATTTAAAAAGTGGTGAAACTGTAGGTTACAACAGGTCTTATATTTGTAAAGAAGATAAAACAATTGGGATTATTCCTATTGGATATGCAGATGGTCTGAATCGTTTGCTTGGAAATGAAAAAAGCACTGTACTTGTTAAAGATACAAAAGTGCCTATAATTGGAGATATTTGTATGGATATGTGCATGATTGATTTGAGTGAAACAACAGCCCAAGAAGGTGATGAAGTTGTCGTTTTTTGCAATCAACAACATATTAGAGAACTAGCTAATATTGCTCAAACTATTCCCTACGAAATCATAAGTGGAATTTCAAGGCGCGTTAAACGTGTTTATTTCAAAGAATAAATATGAAATCCTCTCTTATACGTATTGCTTACATAATCACAGTAATTATTGCCGTAATTATTTTTTATCTTTTTGATTTGCAACACTATTTTCAGGTAGATTATCTCGTTCAATTTCTAAATTACATTCAGGAAAATGGCTTATTAAGCGCATTCCTCCTATCTTTAATCCTGATTTTATTCTCTGTACTAAATTTGCCCACCTTTTATTTTTCTATTCTTTTTGGTTATTTGTTTGGATTTATTCCCGGGCTTACCATCAGTTTGATAAGTAGGACCTTAGGCGTAATTCTTGCGTATTACAATATCCACTTTTTGTTTTTCAATGTCTTCACAAGAAAATATGGAGAACAAAAGCAAATTAAAAAGATCAATCAATTGATTAAAGAGAAAGGATTTTCGGCCATTATTATCTTACGCAGTTTGTATATTTTCCCAACTAGTTTTTTAAACGCTGCTTTTTCCATTTCCAAAATAAAACCCGCGCCTTATTTTTTGGGTTCAGCTATAGGCTTGCTTCCTACCTCCATTATCAATGTTAGTATGGGCTATTTTATTCAACAAAACCAAAACTTGAGTGATAATCCCCTTTTATTAATCCTTAGTATTGTTCTAGCCCTATGTTTAATCATTTTTAGCATACTTTATATGCGAAAACTAAAATAACCTGAGACTATTGCAACAAAAAAACAAGCTGTTGATTAGGAAATCAATACTGATTAAAACAGATAAGAATATACTTTTTCCATACCAGATACATATTTAGAAAAAACATAATCCTGTATAGGTAATTTAGTGTTTAACTTGATGATTTCGAGCGCAAATTCTAAGCCAAACTTTAATTCCAAAACAACCCTATTCTCATCAATTTCTTTTTGCAAAAACGATTTTTGTTCCTGCATAAATTTAAAGTATTCAAGATTTTGATCAATAGTAAAACGATAATGATTATCGAATGATCGGAAATATCTCCGAGTGTATGAATTTACTAAATAAGCTTCCAATTCCTCTATTTCCTCTCGAACATAGTCGGGCAGATTTGCCTGTACTAATACTTCTTTTATTTGCGTGGAATTACATCCGTTTTCATTATTAAAGGCTGGTAACGGGTAGGATTTTTTTATTCTTATATCGCCGTTTCTATATTTATATTCCAAAACAGGATAATTAATTTGATCAAAAGTATTGCCATACCATCTTATCCTCACTTTTTTACATTGAGGATTTCCATCTTTATGATCCGCATAAAACTTGAATCCAAGTTTATCAAAATAAATATTATTGATTTGCCTTTGCTGAAAGATTTCGTGAAAATTGGCAGGATGTGTTTTTACTATTTCCTCAACAAAAGTACTATGCTTCTGTTCGAAAACAAATTTCTGTTCATAACGCTCCTGAATATTTTCGGGTACTGACGACATCTTTCTCTCTATTAAAAATCATCTACCGATTCGTAAAATTTTTTCCTCTGTAAAGCATCAAATTTATCACAATCTATTTCTACGGAAAGCGGTTTAGAAGGTTTCTCAAAATCACCTCGATACAAATCAATTTTTTTATCTGCATAAACATCCTTCATATACAAAGCCCAGATTGGCAAAGCCATATTGGCACCTTGCCCCTCCTTTATGGTTCTAAAATGAACGGATCGATCTTCAGCTCCTACCCAAACTCCGGTAACTAATTTTGGAGTAATCCCCATAAACCAACCATCCGATTGATTTTGCGTAGTTCCTGTTTTGCCCGCAATCGGATTTCTAAAGCCATATTTGTATCTCAGGCGCACTCCTGTTCCACTTTCAACAACTCCTTTCATCAACGATATCATCAAATAAGCCGTTTCTTCACTCATTGCTTCATTAGATTCGGGGGTAAAACGCTCTAAGACATTTCCATTTTTATCCTCAATTCGAGTTATAAAAATAGGTTTTAGGTGAACTCCCTTATTTGCAAAAGTGGCCATAGCACCCACCATTTCGTAAAGCGAAACATCAGGCGTTCCAAGAGCAATGGAAGGTACTGCAGGCAAGTAGCTTGTAATACCAAGATTTCGAGCCATTTTTACAACTGCGGCCGGATTGTACTTATCTATTAATTGAGCCGAAATCCAGTTAATGGAATTTGCCAAAGCCCACTTTAAGGTAACTTCTTGTCCTTCAAATTTTTTATTCGAATTTCGTGGTTTCCAAAAAGTGCCATCTGCCAAACGTATAATTGGCTGAACATTTGGCATTTTACTACAGGGCGACATATTCCCTTCCTGCATAGCCAGCGTGTACACAAAAGGTTTAAAAGTGGAACCTACTTGTCGTTTTGCTTGTGTGACATTATCGTATTTGAAATACCGATAATCAAGTCCACCAACATAAGCCTTTACATGTCCTGTTTGCGGTTGAACTGACATCACACCAGCTTGAAGAATGTATTTGTAATAACGAATACTATCCATAGGTGTCATCACCGTGTCAATGTCTCCATTCCACGAAAACAGAGTCATTTCTGTCGGTGTATTAAAGGAAAAATCAATAGAATCGTTCGAATAATTCGCTTTTTTCATCAAACGATAACGTTCCGAACGTAACTTGGCGGTTTGTAATATTTTTTCTATTTCAGCATCTGCATCATCCTCTTCAAAGACAAAAGGAGCATTTGGATATCCTTTCCAATGCTGATAAAAAGAAGGTTGTAAATCTTTTCCTAAATGTTCACGAACAGCCTTTTCGGCATAGACTTGCATATCGTAATTAACCGTGGAATAAATACGAAGTCCATCACGATAAAGATTATAGGGAGTACCATCGGGTTTCAAGTGTTGTCCAGCCCAATCGGTAAGCCATCCCCGCAAATACTCTCTAAAATAGTTGGCTAAACCTTCTGTATGTCCCTGCTTATTAATATTCAAACCAAGTGGTTGGACAATGGCAGAATCGTAAGTAATTTGATCGATATAATTGTAACGATACATCTGTCTTAAAACTACATTTCTACGTTCGGTTACCATTTCGGGACGGCGAAAAGGATTATATAAGGAAGAATTTTGTAACATCCCAACTAATGTTGCCGCTTCGGTTAACTGTAATGAATCGGGTGTAGTATTAAAATAAACGCGAGAAGCGGTTTGAATTCCATCCGCATTGTTAATAAAGTCGTATTTATTGAGATACATGGCTAAAATTTCCTCTTTGGAATAGCTCCTTTCCAGTTTAACTGAAATCACCCATTCATTCAGCTTTTGCTTTACACGAGCCAGACTTGAACCCGGCCGCTCCGTAAACAATAGCTTTGCTAATTGCTGCGTAATGGTAGAGCCTCCCCCTTTATTTGAGCCAGTAATAAGCCCAACAAAAACGCGAGCCAGTGCTTTAAAATCGATTCCTGAATGTTCATAAAAACGAATATCTTCTGTGGCAATCAATGCATTAATAAGATTTGGTGATAATTCACGGAAATCAACATCCGAACGATTCTCTATAAAATAGGAACCTATTAAACGACCGTCGTCAGCATAAATGAGTGAAGCTTGGGAAGATTGAGGATTTTCTAATTCTTCAAAACTCGGCATTTTACCCAAATAACCATTTGAAATTAAAACAAACAAACCAATAAGCAATCCAATACCTACAAAGAAACTCGCCCAAAGAATCAAAATCCACTTTTGAAAACCAGTGCTTTTTTTTGTTTTCTTGTCGCTTGATTTAGCTGTTGTCATTTTCTTAATTCCCATTTTAATTAATTCTTATGCTAATTAACTTTTTCCAATCGAATTCCTACATCTGAAATGCCTTTTAAACTATCACGACGCATTCCTTGCTTTAATAAAAATCGATACTTCCCATTTTTTTGAAATCGCATATTCTTTCTTAGAATAAAGCTGTTATCTCGCAACTGACCTCTTCCCTCTCCTAACCATTTGCCTCGATAATCGGCCAATTGACATTCAACAGTATCCTGAGCAAAACTACCATCAGGCAATTCAGATTGAATAAAGAAATACAAATTAGCAAATTCATAATCTACTGTATTGCGCACGTTTATATAAAAATTAAAAGCAAGCAAACTATCTTTTATCTCAAATTCAAATGCTTTAGCATCCTCATAACACCAAATATTATTCTTTATTGCCTCATCATGTTCGTAATAGCTAGGGTTATTACAAGACATCATGGCCAATCCGAAAAAAGCAAAAACCAGAGTTGCGACAAGCATTTTTTTCCAATCGCTATTTTTTCGAGAGTGCATGTACAAAATTTTATTTTCGATCAAAACGGGTTAAATCGCCTTCATCAATCCCATTCATTTTCTTTTTTTCAGGCGTTTTAATCATATAAGATTCCAAATCATCCGGTTTCTTTCCATTTTTATTCTTATCAAGAATATACTTCACTTTATTAACTGGAACAGCCATAAACGTTCCTGGTTCATTCAGATATGTATACCAATAGAGTCTTTGAAAAACATCCATTTTCTGAAAAACGGCATCTCCCTTTTTTGTTTTCAGTAGAAGATTGGTATCTGGAAAGTCTGATTGAGCATCAACATAAGAATCATACTCAAAATTAATGCAACATTTTAACTTACCACACTGACCTGCTAATTTTTGAGGATTCAAGGATAATTGCTGTGTGCGAGCTACTTGAGTTGTAACGGAAGTAAAATTAGTTAGCCAGGTAGAGCAACATAATTCTCTTCCACATGAACCTATTCCTCCAACTCGGGCAGCTTCTTGGCGAACACCTATTTGCCGCATTTCTATTCGAATTCTGAATGTTTCGGCTAACACACGTATCAGCTGACGAAAATCGACTCTGTCATCAGCTGTATAATAGAAAACTGCTTTAGTTTCATCTCCTTGAAAGGCCACATCGTTCACTTTCATTTTCAAACCCAAACCACCCACAAGTTGCCGAGATTTTATTATTGTGCTCTCTTCACGTTCAGCCGCTTTAATCCATTTTTCGATATCGTTTACCCGAGCTAGCCGATAAATATTTTTAATATTTTCTGATTCCGGATCCACTTTTTTCCGAATCATCTGAAGCCTGGCCGTTTCACCCGTGAGGCTAACAATACCTATATCATGGCCAGGAGAAGCTTCCACAGCAACTATATCTCTATTTTCAACGGATAAATCGGCAGGAACCTTAAAAAATTCTTTATGGCTATTTTTAAATCGCACCTCCACACAATTGAATTTTGGAGGAACCACTGCTAAATCAATCGAGGCCAACCAGTTCTGAGCATCGAGCTTAGAACAAGTATAGGGCTGTCGACTTTTACTCTTATCTGATATTGATTGTGATGCACAACAGCCTCTGAAAAGTAAGCTCTTGTCATTCGTCTGACTATCTTTCATTTACATATAATATATCGCCATACCTTCTTCCTTAATCCACCTACTCAAGCATTGCTTTGCATGAAGTAAGTACAGCTAATTAACATACAAAAGTAATCAATAATTCCAGTTTTAAGAAGTAGAAAATTCAATTTTATCTTCCCGGTGGAACGACCTTTAAAAGACGGCTCATTTTTAATGAAAGATCAGCAAACAGTGAAATACCAGAAACATTTCTTTCAATTTCATAAATAGCCTGATTGAGTATTTCCTGAATGGCTTGTGCGTTTCCCATATGAATAAAAGGCGCAAATTTATTTAAGAATTGCTCTTCGTGGCCCATAATTTTTACCAATTGATCATTGCCATAATTCAAGAGCAAGCTTTCTCTCACCATTCTTAAAGAGAAGTCCAGGAAACTCTTTTGCTTTTCGCGGCCAAATTTACTTGTCTTTTCCACCCAAATTTTAATCCCTTCCAGACTCCCTTTTTTATAACATAACCTCATCCACTCTACAAATAATTCGTAATTCTCCATCATTTCAGAAGAATTAGAAATGATCTCATTGGCTTTGAAAACATCGCCACTGGCCAAATTTGCTATATCTCTCAATTCAATTTCTGAAAGCTTTGGATTTTGTTGAATTAAATAAGATTGCAATTTCGCGGTTTCGATGGATGGAACAACAATTATCTGAACCCGCGATAAAATGGTGGAAAGCAATTTTTCCTTTTCTTCCGCAATCAAGAAGATAAGTGTATTATCCGGTGGCTCTTCAATTAATTTCAATAATGCATTGGAAGCTACCTCATTCATTTTTTCAATCATCCACACAATCAAAACTTTATATTTTGCTTCTACCGATTTGTATTGCAATTGATGCACTATCTTCCTTGCTTCTTCCTTGCTAATAAACCCTTGTTTGTTTTCAATTCCAATGCGCTGATACCATTGAAACAAATCGGGATAACCTTTTATTTCATCAATATAATTCTTCCAGTCGGCTAAAAAATCTGCGCTTACCGGATCTTTCTTTACCCGTGTTTCGGTAGCTTTTGAAGAGGATGTGTAATTTGTATTCACAGGATAACTAAAAAACAAATCCGGATGACTCATGGCCGCATATTTCCGACAAGAACTGCATTGTCCACACGAATCGCCGTTTTGCTTATCAGTACAATTAATGTATTGAGCATAAGCGTACGCCAAAGCTAGTTTTCCAACACTTCCTCTTCCCAGAAACATTTGTGCATGAGAAATTCTATTCTCTTTTACAGAGTTTACCAATCGCTTTTTAAGCGTTTCCTGACCAATAATATCTTTAAACTGCATAGGATTTAAACAAGCACAAATTTAGATTTTTTTAGTGTGAAAAAAAATTATCTTTGCGCGCCTTAAACCTTGACGATTTAGAAACGTCTAAAACGCAAATTACACAAACTATGTACAGAAAATTAATCCTTATTGCCTGCTTGATCTTGAGTAGTATACAAATCATCTTGGCACAAACACCAATATTATATCCACTAGCTGAAACACAACCAAAAACAGAATCCTCCAAAGGAAATACAGATCCTAACAATCTTTCAAAAATTGGAGTTGTAAAGGGCAATGTGATTGATGCTGATAATGGCGAAACTATTGAATATGCGACAATTGCACTATTTCACAAAAAATTCCAAAAAATAATAGCCGGAGGAATAACTGATGAACATGGTAACTTTGAAGTTAATAATGTACCTATGGGCGCTTATCAAATGAAAGTTGAGTTTATTGGCTACGAACCATTTATTTTGGAAGACGTGCGCATTGGCCGCGAAAATTTCGAACTTCTTTTCAATAACATCAAAATTAAGTCTAAATATACGGAACTAAATGAAATAAGTGTAACTGCAGAACGTGCAGTCATTGTAAATAAAATCGACCGTAAGGTTGTAAGTGTAGATAAAGACTTAGTATCGGCTGGCGGAACTGCAGTAGATATTCTTGAAAATGTACCCTCGATCGAAGTAGATACAGATGGAAATATTAGTTTAAGAGGAAGTCAAAACTTAACTATCCTTATAGATGGACGCCCAAGTGGATTATCTACGGAATCTGTTGGAGCTTTACTCGAAGCAATTCCTGCCGAGAGTATTGAATCTATTGAAATTATTACCAATCCATCGGCCAAATACGATCCGGAAGGCGTTAGCGGCATCCTAAATGTTATACTAAAAAAGAATAAATTATCAGGTTTGAATGGCCAGGTAAATGCCGGATTTGGAACTAACGGATCATATAATTTAGGAGCTAGCGCAAATTATCGAAATTCCAAAATGAATTTGAGTACGAATTATAGCTACCGCGAATTTGAACGTCCTATGAGTGGTTCAAGCGATAAAACAGTTTTTATCGGCGATACCATCAAACATTATAACGATATAAACGATAGCGAAAGATTTGGAGGAAACCATAATTTTTCTTTAAATGCCGATTTCTTTTTAAATCCTTCCACAGTATGGAGTTTTGGAGGAAGAATCAGTTCTCGTTCAATGGAAAGAACACAATTAAGCACTTACAAAAATTATTACGAGCCCGACGTTCTGACAGATTTTTACAAAAATGATATTTCAAGTTCATATATTGGTAGATCTTACGACTTGAATACAAACTTCCGTAAAACATTTAACAAAAAAGATCATTATTTAGAAGCTGAAATCGCCTTTTCTAATTACAATTCGGAAATGAATCAAAACAGAGCTACTTCGGTAATCGATGAAACAATTTATCCTGATGGCTTTGTACCAAAAGATTTGAGCGAAAATACACTTTCAGAAAGCAAAGTAGATACATATCGATTAGACTATTTAAAAACGTATGAACATAGCAAACTAGAAATAGGCGCTAAAAGCACTTTCAAAAAGTCGAATAACGATTATGTGGCAGGACAATTAAATGCGAGTAATGTTATTGTTCCTGATGCCGGTTTAACAAACAATTTCATTTATAACGAAAACGTAAATGCTCTTTATGGTCAATTTGGCGGAGAAATTGGAAAGTTCAGCTATCAAACAGGTTTGCGCGCAGAGTATGTTGATATAAAATCTGAGTTGGTAACCACCAACGAAAAATTTCCTTACACCTACTTTAGCATATATCCTAGCGTTTTCTTGATGCAAAAGTTAAACGATGACAATGAAATTAATTTAAATTATAGTCGTAGAGTAAACCGTCCTAATTCTCGAAAATTAAACCCTTTTGGAAATTCGAGCGACCCCTACAATATTCGCAGAGGAAATCCTGATCTTAGGCCTGAATATGTAAATGCTTTAGAAGCAGGATATTCCAAATACATTAACAAATCGGTTGTGAATGCAACTCTTTATTATCGTTTTATAACAGATGTTATCGAAAACATTAATATAGTGGATGCCTTTGGTGTTTCAACTGTGACTTATCAAAATATTGGTTCACGAGAATCTTATGGCGGAGAATTAACATATTCGGGTCAGTTTTACAAATGGTGGAGCATGAATGCCGGTTTCAACTTTTATCAGTTAAGCTATTCCAGCGGAGCTAGTGCGGAACTTTCCAATGCCGGTTTTACCTGGAATTTTAAAGCTAGCAACAACTTTCGTATTGGTTCTGATTTAACGGCTCAATTATCCGGCAGATATGATGCAGCTCGTGTAACTTCTCAGGGAAGTATGGATGCTCGTTTTGCAATAGATGCGGGAATCAAACAAGATCTATTCAAGAAAAAAGCCAGTATTAATATCCGCATGCGAGATATTTTCAATACAAGAAAATTTGCTTACGAATCTATCGGAGCAAATTACACTCAATATACAGAACGTTTTCCATCAACACGTATGCTGCAAATCAGTTTTAGCTATAAATTTGGTAAAATGTCGATGGACAAAAATCGCAATAAAAAACCATCTCAAGAAAGTAACGACGATATGAGCGATTTTGAAATCTAGAAACTCTAGACTTATAAACTTCTAAAGGCAGCTGAATTCAGCTGCCTTTTTTCTTTAATAAAAATTCTAATTTTAATTTGTGTAACTCATTTAAAACAATAACTTTGTAGTCGAACCAAAAAACTATATTAATACAAATACATCGCCAAAAAAAGAAGCAGACGCAGGGTAAACAAACAAAGGAGACTCTTTTTATTGGGGATTTAACATCTGAAACTCACTAATTAAATAATAAACAGATGACAAAAAACGTATTAATTATTGGCGCTGCAGGTCGAGATTTTCATAATTTCAACACCTATTATCGCGGCAATCAAAACTACAAAGTAGCAGCTTTTACAGCTGCTCAAATTCCGGATATTGACGGAAGAAAATACCCAACTGAACTCGCTGGAGATCTTTATCCAAATGGGATTCCTATTTATGCTGAAGACGATTTAGAAAAACTAATCACTGATTTGAAAATTGATGATTGTGTCTTTTCTTATAGCGATGTTCCTTACCCAAGGGTGATGAATATGAGTGCTCGTGTAAATGCCGCCGGAGCAAACTTTATCTTGCTTGGCCCAAAAGACACTATGATTAAAAGCACCAAACCAGTTATTGCTGTAGGTGCTGTTCGCACAGGATGCGGAAAAAGCCAGACTTCTCGACGCATAATTGAGCTTTTAATGGCAAAAGGCTTAAAAGTAGTTGCCATCAGACATCCAATGCCTTATGGAGATTTAGTAGCACAAAAAGTGCAACGATTTGCGACTATTGAAGACTTACATAAACATAAATGCACCATCGAAGAAATGGAAGAATACGAACCTCATGTGGTTCGTGGCAATGTAATTTATGCGGGAGTAGATTATGAGGCCATTGTTAGAGCGGCCGAAAATGATCCCGATGGCTGTGATGTAATAATATGGGACGGTGGAAATAACGATTTTCCATTTTACAAACCCGATTTAAATATGACTGTCGTTGACCCCCATCGGCCGGGACACGAATTAAACTATTATCCAGGGGAAGTCACTTTGCGTTTAGCCGATGTCGTAATTATCAATAAGATGGACTCAGCTCCACCGGAAAACATTCAAATCGTCCGCGAAAATATTATTAAAGTTGCGCCTAACGCAATTGTTGTGGATGCCGCATCTCCATTAGCTGTTGACAATCCTGCCATTATTAAAGGAAAAAGAGTTTTGGTTATTGAAGATGGACCTACACTTACTCATGGGGAAATGAAAATTGGTGCCGGCACCGTTGCTGCTATGAAATATGGAGCAAAAGAGTTAATTGATCCTCGTCCGTATGTTGTTGGAAAATTAGCCGAAACCTTTAAAATTTACCCAAATATTGGTACTTTATTGCCTGCTATGGGCTATAGCGATCAGCAACTAAAAGATTTGGAAACAACCATAAACAATACCGATTGTGATTCGGTTGTAATTGGAACTCCGATCGACTTGCAAAGAGAAATTAAAATCAATAAACCAGCTACTCGTGTATATTACGATCTCCAAGAGATTGGGCAACCCGATTTAGTTGATATAATTGATGATTTTATCTTAAAATATAAATTAAAAAAATAACTTTGATGGCGGCTTTTATAGTCGCCATTTTTTTTGAACCAGATAAGCATTAATTAGAAAAATGAACCGTATGAAGAATCGAAGTTTAATCTCAATCAACGATTACAGCAAAGAAGAGTATTTGCATATACTTGATATTGCTGAAGATTTTGAGAAAAATCCCCATCAAAAAATTTTAGAAAACCACGTAATTGCTACCTTGTTTTTTGAACCCTCCACGCGTACTCGTTTGAGTTTTGAGAGTGCTATTTCGCAATTAGGTGGAAAAATAATTGGGTTTACAGATGCTTCCAGTTCAAGTGTTTCCAAAGGAGAAACATTGATGGACACCATTAAAACGGTAGCTAATTATTCCGATTTAATCGTGATGCGACACCCACTCGACGGCAGTGCACGCTGGGCTAGCGAAGTATCTAATGTCCCAATTATCAATGCGGGAGATGGAGCTAATCAGCACCCAACGCAATGTTTGCTTGATATGTATTCAATCCGCAAGACACAAGGCACACTTGAAAATATCCATATTGCATTTGTGGGCGATTTAAAATATGGCCGTACGGTTCACTCTTTAGTTATTGCACTTACTCAATTCAATGCAACCTTCCATTTAGTTTCTCCTGAAGAATTAAAACTTCCCAGCGTGATAAAGAAATACATCAAAGATGCCGGTCTAAAATATCATCAATATACCAATATGGAGGCGATTATGAATAAGATTGATATCCTTTATATGACGCGTATTCAACGAGAGCGATTTGCCGATCCTATGGAATACGAAAGAGTAAAGAATTCGTATATCTTAAAAAATAAAATGCTTGAAAACTCAAAACCCACTATGCGCGTATTGCATCCACTACCTCGTGTAAATGAGATTGAAGAAACTGTGGATAAAAATCCAAAAGCATATTATTTTCAACAGGCACGAAATGGAGTTTATGTAAGAGAAGCCCTTTTAGCTTCCATATTAGGTTTAAAATAAAAAAAAAGAACATGGAAAATTCAGTTCAAAAAGAATTAAAAGTATCCGCACTGGAAAACGGTACTGTTATCGATCATATCCCTTCCAATCGACTTTTTACTGCTATCAAAATATTAAAACTTGAAACTGTTTCAAATCCCGTCTATTTTGGCACAAATATGAACAGTCAAAAATATGATAGCAAGGGAATAATAAAAATCAGCGACCGTTTTTTTAGTCGTGAAGAGATTAATAAAATTGCTTTGGTAGCTCCTACAGCAACCCTAATTGAAATTAAGAACTACAAAGTCGTTAGTAAATATACGGTAGAGACTCCTGATGAAATACAATCTTTTGTCAAATGTTTCAATCCAAAATGTATCACCAATTATCAAGCAGTACCCACTAAATTTAAAGTCTTTACAGATGAATTTGGCACCCTAAAATTACGTTGCCATTATTGCGAAAAAACCACCACTCAAGAAAACATGGTATTCCAATAAAAAAATAGGGCGGTCAAATCAATGGCCACCCTATTAACTAATAAAAAATTTACCAAAATAATTGCATATCAACTCGACGGTTCATTTTATGCAAATTCTTTGCCAAAGGATCGGTTACTCCTTTAGACTTCACGAGCAAACGCTCGTTATCAATTCCAAATTCATTAGCCAAAAAACCAGCTACTGCTTGGGCTCGTTTCTGACTTAGCATTAAGTTATATTCCGGACTTCCTAAATCATTGCTGGAATTTCCTGAGATTTCACATCTCAATTTTCTGTTTTTCCTCATCAACCTGGCAATAGTCGCTATCTCTCTTTGCATATCAGGTGTTAAATATAAAGAGTTAAAAGCAAAATAAATGCTGGTGATCGTTGGTGTTGCTCCCGCTCCCAATTGACTTATTGGAGTGGCTTGCATGGTTCCATCAGGTAATTTAGTGGTGACAACACCTTCCCTAATCGTTTCCTTGAGTGCATTAATCCGCATTTCAACTTCCTGCTGTATGCTGGCAATCGTTTTAGATTGAGCTGATAATTCTTCTTTTACCGGCTGCAATTCTTCCTGAACTATGTTGGCAATTTCACCTTTCACTCGCTTCACGGCAGATAAAGTAACTCTTTCTTCAATGGCATCTGCAGTAATTTGCTGCGTAGAAATTGTTTGTTTACCAAGATTATAAGCCAAGCCTACAGAGGTGTATGTATAATGAGCAGCATGAGTTGTTAAACCACCATCCAATTGATTATCACCAGAATAACGATAAGTAAATTCTGTGGTCAAAACATATCGACCTGTATTTCCAATATTAAAAGTCATTCCTAATCCCAAAGGGATAAACGGAGTACTTATTCTATTTGTTTTAGTTACTCCAGTAGCATCCCATCCAAGCCCTGTAACAAAAGAATTATCGGCAGTATTAATCACTTTTGAATTGAAAAAAGTCAAACCAGCACCTCCAAAAAGATAAAACTCACGTATTACCTTAGGCGATTTAGTAAAAATAACATCATTTAAATTCAAGTTAAGCAGTAAAGAAGCATCCGTAAAGTTTACATCATTCGCCAAATTTAATCCTCCATACAAACCTTCGGCGTGCATTTTACCATTCAACAGATTAGCCTCGATACCGATTTTGCGATTTAATTGTTTGCCAAAAAAAACGCCTACTGCCCAACTATATGGTTTATCTCGTATTGTTGCAAGCATAGTTGTTGCTCCCAAATTAAGGCCCGCATACCAGTTCGTAAGTAATGCATTTTCAGAGGGTGATGTTTCAGAGCGTGAGGGTCTTACTCTTGCAGCCTTCGCAACAGAAGGTTTCACAATAGAAGGCTTCAGTCTTTCTTTTGCCGCCCTCGCAATTTTCTTTTGTGGAGAATTACTTTTTCCAATATTATATACAAAACCAACAGAAGTGTATGTATAATGAGCCGCATGAGTTGGGTTTATATCTCCGTCTAATCGATTATCCTTAGAGTAATAATAGGTAAGGTCAGTGGTTAAATAATAACGACCTGATTTGTCAATATTGAATTTTAAACCCATACCCAAAGGAATGAATAGCGAATTTAATTGATTTGTTTTAATTGCTCCTGCTGCATCCCATCCTACACCAGAAACAAAAGTTCCATCAGCAGAATTAATTACTTTTGAATCGTAAAAAGTATAACTGGCACCACCAAACAAATATAATTCATTGACAAATTGTGGCGCATTTCTAAAAATAAGTTCCTTCAATTTTAATTTTAAAACAAGCGATGCATCCATAAAATTCACATCGTTGGACAAGACAAGACCACCATATAAACCTTCTGAATGCATTTTTCCATTGATAAATCTGGCTTGAATATCAAATCTACTATTCAATTGTTTACCCAAAGACGCACCAAAAGCCCAACTATAAGGCTTGTCGCGCAAAGTAGCAAGCACAACAGTTGCGCCCCCATTCAGTTCGACATACCAATTATCAAGTAACCCATTATTAGAATTTGTATTTACAGTATTGTTGCCATAAAAACTATTCCCGCTATTGCTTGTATTGGTTTGAGCAAAAGTTAGTGTTGATAAAAGGATTAATCCAATTAAACCAATTCCCTTCCGCCCTATATGCTTCATTCTATTTTGATTCCTTTTCATTGAATTCATACACTGTAGATTTGTGACAGTATTCTATTTTGTGAATTTACTGCTTATAAAAGAGAAGGAAGATGTTGGAAACGCAAAAAAATAAACAATAGATTGTTAACAACGAATACCTTATGAGAGCTGTTTTAAAGAAGGAATTTTTGGGGAAATTAATATGTAATTACATGATAAACTGCACGATAAAATATAAACAAGCCTTGTTTTGTTACAAAATAAAATATACAGTTGTATGCAAATGAAAAAAGGCTATAATCTTTTTAGATCGTAACTCTCTCATTTTTAGATAAATCTGAGAAATTAGCCACTTACATATACACGGTTATTATACAGATGGTTACAAATTTCATATTCAATGTGACACCGAATTAAACACCTATTAATACCTTATTTCAAGCTTGTTAACGTAATCAATTTGAAGTAAATATAGGCAAAATAAGCGAGCTAGTCTAAAGAAATCTATAACGATTAACTTTTAGCTGTCAACTCAACCGCAATCATCTCTACTTGCCTCAAGATAGTTTCTGTAGCTAGTTTCTGCATATCTGGTGGATATCCAAACTGGCGCAATGTTCTTTTAACAATGACTTTTAGCTTGGCTCTTACGCTTTCTTTTATTGTCCAATCAATAGTAGCATTTTCAAATAGAACCACAGCAAGCTCTCTAAGCTTGTCTTGTTCCATAGGAAAAAAAGAGTGCTGAATCCACATACTAGTATATTATATACTACAGCGTTTCTAGTCGCACTTCTCCCGCTGTTCAACTGGAGTTACTATCCACTCCTGTCTAATCCTGGGATGAGATATAAAGGTTAAACACAAAATAAATTGAAAAATGTTTAAACCAAAGTTTAAACCATAAAAAAGTAAAAACCCTTGTAATTTATTGATTTACAAGGGTTTAATTTATTTTATTTTTATAAAATCTGTGAACCTGAAGGGATTCGAACCCCCAACCTCCTGATCCGTAGTCAGGTGCACTATCCAATTATGCTACAGGTCCAATACAACGTATTGTTGCGGGTGCAAATTTACACTATTTTTCAAAAAAAGAACGCTTTCTTGAAAATTATTCTTTACTTTTTTGGAGCTCTTTTATCGCTGAACTATCGCCCAACAGTATTCCAATATTTCTTGTCTCTTCCCTACTGTCAAATATAATTTTCAAAGTAATAGTTAAAGGAGTCGCTATCAACATACCCACAGTTCCTAAAATCCATCCCCAAATTATCAAGGAGATAAAAACCACAAAAGAGGATAAACCTAAACTTTTCCCCATTAATTTGGGCTCAGCAATACTTCCAATACCAAAATTAATTGCAAAATACAAAATGGTTGTAGCAATTCCATACCCAAAAGGCAACTGCAAAAAAGCCAACAGAATGGCAGGAATAGCCGCTATAAAAGACCCAATATTGGGAATGAAATTCAAAAGAAAGGCCAAAGCACCCCAAAGAATAGGAAAATCAACACCTATAATAAGTAAACCTATACTTACCAAGATTCCTGTTGCTAGACTAGTTAAAGTTTTTATTCCAAAATATTTCTTCAAACTAAAAACCACTTTATCTAAACTACCTAAAGAATCCGGCGATATGATAGCCAACTTATGTTTAAAACTAGAAACCTCCAGAAGCATAAACACAAAAATAAGTATAATCAACAACGAATTGCTAAGCAAACTACTAAATCCGGAAAAAACATTTCCCGCCAAAGTGAGGGCTTTTCCGGGGTTAATCTGTTGTAGCGCATCAATATTTTCTTCCATCAAACCATATTTAACCAATAACTCTTGCAAGGATTCCCAAAGCCCTTCTAATCTTATTTGATAAGTGGGAATAGTAGCAAGAAAATTTGTAAGCGACGAGCCCAATAAAACCACTAAACCGCTAGTGACAACCCAGAGAATAAATAAAATGATAATTAATGCAATTCCATCTGAAGCACCTTTTTTCTTTAACCAATCGAATGGAGCCAAACTAATGGCGGTCAGTAAAATGGCAAGCAAAAACAGCGTCACAATATTCGAAGCACTCTTTAAACCGGCAATAAGAATGACCAGCGAAGCAGATATAATCCAAAATTTTAAACTCGCAAGCGAGTTAAACTGATTTGATACTTTCATAATGTTGTATTTGATAAAAAGTAAAATTAAACAAAATCAGGCTAAACCTCGAACTTGGTAAACAAAAAAAATAAATCATTAAGACTATGACTCCAACCAGTAAGAAAAAAATGTAAATTTGTTATCCTATAATCAGAATAGAGAAAAATAGCTCAAATTGAAATTTATAAAGCAATACGTACAGGAATACAGTTTGAAGAATGCTTATCAAAAGAATCTTCGTTCTGTAAATATGGCAAATTTTGATTCCATTCAATCAATAGGAATCCTTTCCAATCCTCGTAATTTGGCTGAAATTAATGAGCTGGAGAAAGTGATTAAACATTTCGCGGGTCATAACAAACTCATTGTCCCACTCCTCTATTTTGACAAGCCAATAGAAAATAAAGTTTTTAGAGTAGATAATGTCTGGAGTATTCTTGAGATGGAGAATCTGCAAAAGAATGCAATTCCCAAGCAGAACCAAGATTTAGATCAAAATGCAAATGTATTAGTCAATGCTATAAACGAATTAAGCTTTTCATCTTCAATCACTAAAAATCAGCATTGGATTCAATTAGCAAAAGAAAATTGCAATTGGATAGGAAAACCAAGGCTTATCCCCACAATAAATCTTTTTATTAGCAAAGAGTTCGATATTTTAATCGACCTTAGCTACTCAAAAAATTATAGCTTGCAATCTATTTTTATTCAATCGAAAGCACATTTAAAAATCATGAACACGAGTGACCTAAGCAATCATTTTGCCGATTTAACATTAAAAACATCCGATCCTCAAGATAAGTTTGCTTTTACAATAGAATTAATTCATTACTTAGAGATAATAAATAAGAACCAACTATGATCTATTCAAAATTATACGGAGCCGGAGTGGCACTAACTACTCCTTTCCATAAATATGGAACAGTCGATTTTACTTCCCTAGGCAACCTTATTGAGCATGTCATTAATGGAGGAATTGATTATATTGTGGCTTTGGGAACAACATCCGAAGCCGCCACACTTACTGAAGACGAAAGGCAAGCCGTAATTAATTTCATTATCGAAAACGTAAATAAACGTGTCCCTATAGTAGTTGGTATTGGTGGAAATAATACACAATCCATTGTAGAAACAATCAAGCATTGCGATTTTGAAGGAATCGATGCTATTTTATCTGTCACACCCTATTATAATAAACCCAATCAAAAAGGGTTGTATTATCATTATAAAACGTTGTCGAGCATATCTACATTGCCCATTATTTTGTACAATGTTCCAAGTAGAACTTGTGTGAATATGGATGCTGAAACTACGCTTAAACTTGCTAATGAACTAGACAATATAATAGGCATTAAAGAAGCTTCTGGAAATATGATTCAGGTTATGAATATTATAAAGAATAAGCCTGAAGATTTTCTAGTCATTTCCGGAGATGATCCTTTAACCGATTCGATAGTTGCTCTTGGAGGCGCAGGGGTAATTAGTGTAACAGCCAATGCTTATCCTGCAGAATTTCACCGTCTTGTTGAAGCCGGATTGAAAAAAGATTTTGAAGAAGCACATAAAATAAATAATTCATTGCTTGAGTTTATGGAAGCAATTTTCGAGGATGGAAATCCTTCCGGAATAAAAGCAGCTTTAAGTGTTATGGGGTTGATGAAAAATAATTTGCGTTTGCCTTTGGTTAAAGTAAATGTTCCAACTTTTAATAAAATCAAGACTTTTGTTGATGAATATACAAGCCCTTTAAAATAAATGTCCTTGCCGCATCTCATTTCTAGAATATCTAAATGTACTAAATTATTCATTCTTAGCTTTTTGATGCTCATTAACTTTTCAATTACGAAAGCACAAGGCGGAAAAACGCAGATACTAGATGAGGCTTTTAAATCTGCAAAAGAACGTTATTTCAGCTTTTCGTTTGAATCAAGAGACCAACTCAATCAGCTTTCGAAGATAATTTCTATCGACAAAGTAGAAAAAGACAAAGTCTATGCCTATGCTAGTCGCGCAGATTTCGATAATTTTTTTAATACACATCTTGATTACGAGCTTTTAGATCATCCAAATACATTTTTTCATGCGGAGATGTTTGATTCCAAATTAAAGAAAACATATGCCTGGGATCAATACCTTATGTATGAAGATTATGTTGATATGATGTATCAATTTGCAAATGATTATCCGGCTATCTGTCAGGTATTTAGTATCGGGCAAACCGTAGAAGGCCGAGAATTGCTAGTAGCAAAAATTTCGGACAATATCGATGTATCAGAAGCAGAACCCCAGTTTTTTTATTCAGGACAAATTCATGGCGACGAACTAGTTACTTCCATATTAATGTTACGCTTAATCGATTATCTTACAACCAATTATGGCACGGATGAGCAAGTGAATAAATTAGTAAATAGTATTGAAATATGGATAAATCCATTAGCCAATCCCGACGGCCTTTATGCCGGTGGCAATACAACTGTTAATTATGCAACTCGTTTTAATGCCAATTCCATTGATTTAAACAGAAATTTTCCTGATCCGGAAGATGGAGAACATCCTGATGGAAAAAGCTGGCAAACAGAAACCCAACATTTTATGAATCTGGCTGAAGCGCAACATTTTGTCATGTCTGCCAATACGCATGCAGGAGCGGAAGTGGTTAACTATCCCTGGGATACTTGGACAGTTCGCCATGCAGACGACAATTGGTGGCAATTTGTCTCTCATGAATATGCAGATACGGCTCAATTTTATTCCCCAATAGGATATATGGATGGATTTAATGATGGAATAACTAACGGTATCGATTGGTATCCAATCAATGGTGGCCGACAAGATTATATGAACTATTTTCATCACTGTCGGGAGTTTACATTAGAACAGTCTACTGAAAAACATATCTCTGAAAGCCAGCTTCCAGATTATTGGGATTATAACAGACAAGCTCTTCTAAATTATTTGGAGCAAGTAACTTACGGTTTTAATGGAAGAATTACCGATCTCGAAACAGGAGATCCAATACAGGCAAAAATCGAAATTGATGGACATGATTTTGACGAATCCTTTGTTTTATCTAATCAAGATGGTTATTATTATCGTCCAATCAAGGCGGGACTTTATACACTCAACTTTTCTGCGGATGAATACGAATCCGTTTCGAAAACGAACCAACAGATTGCCGATTACGATTCGAAAACCATAAACGTTCAACTTCAAAAATTAAATACGGGAATAGAAGAGAATACAATCTCGAAAATTCAAATTACTAATCCCGTTCATAACCACACACTTCATATTATCAGCTCATTAAATATTAAACAAATTAAAATTTATTCCATTTTAGGTCAACTGATTTATTCAAGCCAATACAACACAAAAGAACTTCAAATTGATATCCAAAACTTCAGACCGGGAATTTATATTACCAAATTAGAATTTTCAAACGGAGAGCATATTCAGCAACGTTTTATAAATCCCTAAACTAATGGTTAAATTATCATAAAAGAGCGCATCAATTTTTGCTCATCTTAAAAATTAATGGAAATTAGCAAACGCTTTCAAATAAAGCTACTCGTTCATCGTTTTCTAGCTTAAAAAGCTAAAAAAACACCTGAAAATAAATCTTTTATTATTGATTGAAAAAATATACTTTTGCAAAATGTTTAAAACCCGACTTACACTAATTGCTTTTGTGTTGATTACTATAGGATTAAACTCTTGTGGTAAATTCCAAAAATTGCTCAAAAGCAACGACTATGAAGAAAAATATGCAATGGCACTTGAATTTTTCGAAAATGAAGAATACAATAAGACCTTGCAACTATTTGATCAAATTTCTCCTATTTATCGGGGAACAGACAAAGCGCAAAAAATTGAATTTATGTATGCTATGTGCCATTATAATCAAAAAGATTATATTTTGGCAAGCTATTATTTCAAGCGTTTTTATCAATCTTATCCAAAAACTCCTGAAGCTGAACAAGCTTTATTTTTAAGTGCATATTCTAACTATTTGGATTCTCCTCGTGCCAGTCTCGACCAAAAAACTACGGTGGATGCTATACAGGAAATGAAATTATTTATTTCTCGATTTCCAAAAAGCGAGAAAATTGCCGAAGCCAAAGAACTTATTTCGTCTATGGATAGTCGTTTGGAATTAAAGGCCTTTAATATGGCCAAGCTCTATATAAAAATGAACGATTATAAAGCAGCTATTGCTTCGTTCAAATCTTTTATAAAACAATATCAATCAAGCATATACCACGAAGAGGCTATGTTTTTAATTATTAAAGCCAATTACGAATATGCTTTAAACAGTATTGCCTTTAAACAAGAAGAACGGTTTTCTGAAACCTCCGAAGCATTTGTAGATTTTGTTTCTCAATTTCCTGAAAGCAATTATGTAAAAGAGGCTGAAAGAATGAATGCTGTTGCAGCTACTTATATTACTAAAACAGTTGAAGAAAATTAAACAAAGATAAAATGGATTACAAAAAAATTAAAACGGATACTGAAGCAATAACCCGTAAATTGAAAGACTTTGATGCTCCCACTGGAAATATTTACGAATCAGTGTCTATATTATCAAAGCGTGCTAATCAGATTGGAAAAGACATCAAGGAAGAGTTAAATCGCAAAATTGAAGAATTTGCTACTCCTAATGATAATTTAGAAGAAATTTTCGAAAATAGAGAGCAAATCGAACTGGCTAAGTTTTATGAAAGACTTCCAAAGCCAACCTTGATTGCCATTCAAGAATTTATGGATGATAACATTTATTATCGCAATCCTGCAAAGGATATTGATGCTTTAAACTAAAATCATTTAGTTTTTAAGAACTTCTTTACGCTGTTTCCGTAGAATACGGAATCGTAAAGAAGTTTTTTTATCTTAGTGAATCTGTGGTGAAAAAGACTATATCTAAGTAAAATAAGAAACTGATTAAACTAATTCTAATGGGTTGTTTTTTTTTAATCTATTAAGGATAGCAAATTCAAATTCAGAAGGATATGCAGTTAAAAGGAAAGAAAATTTTAGTTGGAATTACGGCGAGCATTGCTGCTTATAAGATTCCTATTCTCGTTCGTTTATTGAAAAAGGAAGGCGCTGAAATTCAGGTAATAATGACCGAAGCTTCGCGCGATTTTGTTAGTCAGCTTACGCTTGCCACTTTATCAGGAAACCCTGCTTATTATTTGCCCTTTAATCCAACAGATGGAACTTGGAACAGCCATGTGGAATTTGGCCGTTGGGCCGATTTGATCCTTATTGCTCCTTGTTCAGCTTCCACATTGAGTAAAATGGCACAAGGAAATTCCAATAATCTTCTAATAACGACTTATCTTTCAGCCAAATGTCCGGTTTATTTTGCTCCTGCAATGGATTTGGATATGTTTGCTCATCCAAGCACAAAGAAAAATATCGACACACTTATCAGTTATGGCAACCATTTAATTGATTCCCAAACAGGAGAATTAGCCAGTGGTTTATGTGGTGCCGGACGTATGGAAGAGCCGGAGAAAATTTTGGAAATCATTATCCATCATTTCAAAAAAAAAAATGATTTTGCGGGTAAAAAAATCCTGATTACTGCCGGGCCAACTTATGAATCCATTGATCCTGTTCGTTTTATCGGAAATTTTTCTAGCGGAAGAATGGGTTATGCCATTGCTCATGAATTTGCCAATCGTGGTGCGGAGGTTACTTTAATTAGCGGCCCAAGTTCACAAAAAGTAAGCCATCACAATATTCAACGATTAGGAGTACAATCAGCTCAACAAATGTTTGAGGCTTGTCGAAATTTATTCGATCAATCAGATATTGCTGTTATGTCAGCTGCCGTTGCCGATTTCAAACCAAAAAATGTTCCTAAGGTCAAAATCAAGAAAGAAGATGGTTTGAATAGAATTGAGCTGGAACCTACTGTTGATATTTTAAAAACATTGGGTTCGTTGAAGAAAAGACAAATTTTAATTGGGTTTGCTCTAGAAACCTCTAATGAGTTGGAAAATGCGCAAAAGAAACTACAAAGTAAAAATTGCGATGCTATTGTTCTAAACTCTCTGCAAGATGCAGGAGCCGGATTTCAACACGATACCAATAAAATTTCCATCATTGACAAATCGCTCAACAAAACTGATTATCCGCTAAAATCGAAAGCTGAAGTGGCGACAGATATTTGTGATTTTATTCTGACAATGATTTAATTGCACTGTCAAATTTTTATGCTTATTTTTATGCCGGAATAATTTTCAATCATCCCAATCGTTTGTTTGATAAACTACCTTCGTATGACAAAAAAAAGCTTGAGAATTCTAAGTCTATTTATTTTTATTCAACTCTTTTATTTTCAAGGAATTGGACAAGAAATAAACTGTCAGGTTCAAGTAAGTGCACGACAAATTGAAGGTACAGACAGAACTGCTTTTGAAGCCTTACAAACCGCTTTATATGAATTTGTTAATGCCAGAAAATGGACTCCCTATACTTATAAATTAGAAGAGCGTATTGAAGCCACTATCCTACTCACTATCAACGAACAAGTTTCTTCAGAAAAATTTAAGGGTCAATTAAATTTAGTGCTAAAACGTCCGGTTTATAAATCCAATTTTAACACCACTTTATTAAATTATATCGATAAGGATATTGAGTTTACGTATGTCGAAAATGAGCCCTTGGAGTTTAGCGACAATTCTTTTGATAATAATCTTACTGCCCTTATTGCCTTTTATATCAATATCTTTCTTGGTCTTGATGGAGATTCCTTCAGTCCTTTGGGTGGAACACCTTATTTTGAGAGAGCTCAAGCAATTGTTCAAAGTGCTCAAAGTACCGCTGAACCAGGCTGGAAGTCTTATGAAAACCAGAAGAATCGCTATTGGTTAAGCGAAAACCTTTCAAATCCAGTTTACCGTTCAGTAAGAGAAAGTATATACAAATACCATTTACAAGGACTTGATAAAATGTACGATAATCCGGAAATGGGTCGGATTTCTATTGCCGAAAGTATAAAATTACTTGGACAGGCTAATAATCAAAAACCCGGATCTTTTCTGATTCAATTGATTTTGGAAGCCAAACGCGATGAGTTAATTCAAATTTTTTCGGAAGGTTCACCAAATATAAAAACAGAAGTTGTAAACACTTTAAAAGAAATCGACCCCGCCAATGGTTCACGTTATCAACGAATTCTTTCGCGCTAAAATCTGCTGAATATGCTAAAAAATCTGTCTATTTCTAATTATGTCCTCATCGACAAACTCAATATAGATTTTCATGCTGGATTTTCTGCCATCACAGGTGAAACAGGTGCCGGTAAATCCATTATTATTGGCGGTTTGGGATTAATTCTAGGCAAGCGTGCCGATACAGCCACTTTGCTAAATCCTGAACAAAAATGCATTATTGAAGGCGTTTTCGATATCGCTGTTTTTGATTTGAAACCCTTTTTTGAGGCTAACGATCTGGATTTTGAAAACCCAACTCGTGTTCGAAGAGAAATTACTCCCCAAGGAAAAAGCCGTGCTTTTATCAATGATACACCCGTAAATCTTAATTTATTAAAGCAGTTTGGTGAGTTGGTTATAGATATTCACTCACAACACAACACACTATTGATTCATAATCCTGAATATCAACTCGATTTATTGGATGCTTTTGCCGGAAATGAAAATTTAAGATCGACTTATTTTGAACGTTATACTGAATTTCGCAAGAATCAATCCATCGCTGTTAAACTAAAAAAACAAATTGCACAAACACAAGCCGACAACGATTATATTCGCTTTTTACTCGACGAATTAGAAGAAGCAAAAGTGCTTAGTGGGGAAATGGAAGAAATTGAAAACGAATTGAATTTGTTGAATCATGCCGAAGAAATTAAAACGGGGTGGCACCAATTATCCAATACGCTTACAAATGAAAATAGAATACTCGATCAACTCAATAACCTTTTACAACAACTAAGACCCTTGCAATCTTATCAAGGAGAGCTTGAAACTGTTGCTACACGTTTGAATTCTGTCTATATCGAGCTCGACGACATTGCTCGCGAAGCAGCCGCTATGGAAGATTCTGTTGAATTGGATCCAAAAAGACAGGAATTGCTAAATGAGCGCATGGCCTTGTTATTTAAATTGATGAAGAAGCATCATTTGAATCATGCGGACGAATTACCACAAAAAGAAGAATCTTTGGCAAATCAGCTTTTTTCAAGTGCTAATTTGCAAGAGCAATTGGCGAGTATGGAAAAACAGCTTTTAACCGATGAAAATGAGTTGAATACTTTGGCGGAACAATTACATTATCAACGTCAACAAGCATCAATTCCTTTGTCCTTAAAATTAGTAGAGCAATTGGTTCAACTAGGAATTCCCAATGCACAAATTAGTTTGGTTTTAAAGCCACAAGCCGATTTTCTGGAATATGGTCGTGATGAAATAGATTTTCTCTTCTCAGCAAACGCCGGATTAAAACCCGATTTAGTGAGTAAAACAGCTTCGGGCGGTGAACTTTCCCGTTTGATGTTAGGAATTAAATATCTTTTAGCGACAAAGAAGAATCTACCCGGAATTATTTTTGATGAAATCGATAGTGGCGTTTCCGGTGAGATTGCAGAACGCCTTGGGATACTGATGAAACAAATGGGGAAAAACATGCAGGTTCTCTCTATTACTCACTTACCACAAATTGCAGCTCTGGCTAAAAATCACTATTTGGTTTATAAGAAAAATGAAACTAATTTTGCCCGCACAGAAATTAAAAAAATGTCTGATGAGGAGCGTATTGAAGAGCTGGCAGCAATGCTAAGCGGCTCAGAAATAAGCATATCGGCAAGAGAAAATGCCCGCATATTATTAGGAAAATAACAGACGATAAAAACAATATTTTATGGCCTATAATTTATTAAAAGGAAAAAAAGGGATCATATTTGGAGCCCTAAACAATAAGTCGATTGCTTGGAAAGTTGCCGAACGTGCTTTTGAAGAAGGCGCAGAATTCCTGTTAACCAATACGCCCGTTTCCATGCGTTTTGGAGAAATCGATGAATTGGCAGCAAAATGCAATACGGAAGTGATTCCGGCAGATGCTACCAGCACAAAAGATTTGGAAAATCTGATTCAAGCGGCAGTTGATAAATATGGAAAAATCGATTTTGTATTGCATTCTATAGGAATGTCGCCCAATGTGCGTAAAAAATTGACTTATGATAATTTGAATTATGATTATTACCAAAAAACTCTGGATATCTCAGCACTATCATTTCATAAAATGATTTCGGTATGTAAAGCCAAAGATGCTATCAACGATTGGGGCTCTATTGTAGCTTTATCTTATGTAGCTGCGCAACGCACCTTGTATGGTTATAACGATATGGCTGATGCAAAATCGCTCTTAGAATCTATAGCCCGTAGTTTTGGATATATTTATGGTAGAGAGAAAAAAGTACGGATCAACACTATTTCTCAATCACCAACACCAACTACTGCCGGAAGCGGAGTTAAAGGCTTTGATGGTTTGATGGACTTTACCGAGCGTATGTCTCCATTAGGAAATGCTACTGCTTCCGAATGTGCCGATTATTGCATTAGTATGTTTAGTGATCTCACTAGAAAAGTGACTATGCAAAACCTTTTCCACGATGGTGGCTTTTCGAGTATGGGGATGAGCATGCGTGCGATGGATCAGTATAATAAAAGCTTCGATATTATTCCGGAAGATTAATATAGCTTAACAATAAAGTAAAACGCCAGTTCACTTTGTGGGTTGGCGTTTTTTTTACGCTTTGATTTGATTAATCAATCTATAAATTTTTCGTACATCATTAATACCAATTATAATTCCAAATGACTGATAAATAAATAGAATTATTTTTTTCTTTTTTGAATCACAAAATCTTTTAATAGCCTTTTTATGGAAATATTTTTTGATGAGAAAAGAAATTGTTTATATCGGTTATTTGGGATTGTTGTTGGTATAATTGTTAATCCCCTACGGAGAATTATGTTTCAATTTATACGCTTTTCTACAATACTATAACCGCTACACGGTATAATTTGCTATGACATATGCTGATTATTCTATAATTGTATTTGCTCGTAGAGCATAAAGTATTGTAGAACAAATGACGCGCGACATATCAAATGCATCGTAGATGTTTAACATTCAAAAGATTTAAAAAATAATGTATGTTTGTATAAAATAGTTTTTAAAATGGCCAAAACATCAGAACCAAAAATCCGTGGTTTTAAATCTTTGCGACTGATTACAGAACCCGGAAATTATATGTATTGCGCTTGTGGCCGCACAAAAAAGAATCCTTTTTGCGATGGATCACACAGAAAAGAAACGGATATTAAACCTATTCCTGTCACTATAGATTTTAAATATGAGGTTAGATGGTGTGATTGTAGACACAGTAAAAACCTTCCTTTTTGCGATCACTCACATCGAGAATTGCCCGGTTATCAACCAAAATAGAATAGGATTTTATTCATTTCTATGAAAACAATAAAATGAAAAACAAATACATAAGTCTTTTACTCATTATTCTCTTTTTTGTCGGCTGTACCAAAGTCGATCAAAACAACAAGCCTGCCGTTATTTCAAAAAATCTGACTGTATTTTTCGTTAACGATGTTCACGGTCAATTGAATAATTTCTCAAAAATTAAATTTATCATCGATCAAGAAAGACTAGAAACGAATGTAATTGTTGCTAGCGGTGGCGATCTTTTTTCAGGGAATCCCGTTGTGGATAATTATCCTGAAAAAGGATATCCAATGATAGATGTGTTAAATAAAATTGGATTTGATATTGCTGTTTTAGGAAATCATGAATTTGATTATGGTGAAGTAATTTTAAAAGACAGGATGAATCAATCAAATTTTGATTGGGTGTGTGCAAATGTGGATATGAGCAATACAGAAGTTCCTGAACCATTGGAATATACAACAATTAGTGTCGACAATTTAAAAGTCACTTTTCTGGGATTAGTAGAAACAGATGGCAAACAAGATGGAATAATTCCTTCGACGCATCCCTGGAAAGTTCAAAATTTCACTTTTGAAAGACCCGAAAATGTTGTGGCACGCTATGCAAATGTTAAAGAACAGGAAAATGCCGATTTATTCATTGCTTTATCGCATTTGGGTTATGACAAATATTATAGTTTAGGCGATGTTCAATTGGCAAACCAATTCCCTTACTTCGATTTAATTATTGGAGCACATTCTCACCAAATAATAAATACAACAATTAACGAAATCCCCATTTTTCAGGCTGGAAGTTATCTGAATTATTTAGGAAAAATAGAAATGACGATTTCAGACAAAAGCATAGAATCAATAAATTATGAACTAATCAATCTGAATACTTATACTAAGTTTGATTCCGAATTAAAAACAACTATTGATGAATACAACAATACGCCCTATTTTGATGAAGTTATAGGTTATTCGCAAATCTATCATTCCAATTCTCAAGTAGGTTGTTTTGTTGCGGAAGCCTTAAGAGCTCAGATGAATGTGGATGTTTCTTTTCAGAATTCCGGTGGTATTCGATCTGGTTTAAATAAGGGAGATATTACGAAAAGAGAGGTTTTTGAAATTTCTCCTTTTAATAACGGAACCATTATTTACACGATGTCTGTATCTGAAATTAAAAACTTTTTAATTGGATCGAGAGCAGGATTTTATTACTCGGGAATTAAAATTGAGCAAAGCAATGGAGCTGTTTTAATTAAAGATTTAGACGATACTATAATAAACGACGAGACCATTTTATCTGTGGGTGTTATCGATTATATCCCTGCCGTTTACAATGCTTATTTTCCTTTAACTGGAAATGTACAAACGCTTACAGAGGCCGAAACTATTATATCTTATTTGGAAAACATAAACAGTGTGGTAGACTACCCGAATTGTATTAATTATTTTAAGTATCAATAAATATTTCTGATTATTGGGTATTTGTACATTTAAATTAGTGTAAATATAATTCGTGAAAATTTGCCTAATTTGTGATAATTAGCGGATTATCTTTTTTTATCCACAAATTTCCGCTAATTAAACCAATTAACACTACTTCAAGGTTATGCTCACGTTTTCTACACACTTATGAATCAATCTTTTAAGCTAAATAAATATTTTTGAATCATTACAAAAAGTTTTAATTTTTTAATGGGCTTTGAAATATAATCATGGATCAGGATTAATATTTGGGTCAAAGTTGAATAAGATATAATTTTGCAAAAACATCACTGCAAATTATTGATTTACAGTGATGTTTTATATTTTCTTGTGCCCAGAACAAGATTCGAACTTGCACACCCATACAGGCGCCAGCCCCTCAAGCTGGTGCGTCTACCAATTTCGCCACCTGGGCTTCATTTTATTACGCCCATCTGACGGAGCTTATCCCGAAATTTCGGGAATCGGTTCGCCACCTGGGCTTCATTTTTTGCTCTGCAAATCTATAAATTTTTTCTTTCAGAAAAGGGATTTCTAAATTATTCTTACTTTTGAACGATAAGAATTTTACCACTCGAACAATAAACAACAGAACGTATGTTTAACCAAAAAGACATTGCACAAATTGAAGCTAAAGGAATGAGTTTAAAACAAGTTGAGGATCAGATTGAAAATTTTAAATCGACCTTTCCTTTTATAAAACTAAAAGCTGCTGCTACTCCCGGAAAAGGACTCAAAACTTTTAACTCAAAAGAAATAGAAGAGCTTATTTCCGACTATTTTGAGGCTATAACAGATAAATCACTACTCAAATTCGTGCCTGCATCAGGTGCTGCCTCACGTATGTTTAAGCATTTATTCGAATATCGTAAAAAGCTACAAAGTGGGAAAACTTTGGATTTATCAGAAAAGACAGACTTCAATTCAGTTGCTTATTTCTTTTCCCATATTGAAGAATTTGCCTTTTATCCAGACTTGCTTCAAAAAATGAAGAGAAAAGGGCTCAACTTAAAAGAAAAACTTGAGCAAAAAGATTATCAATGTGTTTTAAACAATCTCTTAGATGCAGATGGTTTAGAATATGCGACGCTTCCAAAAGGCTTGTTAAAATTTCACCCCTATGCGGACGGTAATCGCCTAGCCATTGAAGAACATCTGGTTGAAGGAGCCGTGTATGGAAAAGATGATAACAATAAAGTAAACTTGCATTTTACAGTTTCACCAGAACATCAATTCAAATTTAAAGATGCTATCGACAAAACCTCATCAAAATATGCTGAACAATTTAAGGTGGAATATGTTATCGAATTTTCGCAACAAAAACCCTCAACAGACACTATTTCGGTAGATTTAAACAATGAGCCTTTTCGCAAAAAAGATGGATCTATCCTATTTCGTCCGGGTGGACATGGCGCTTTAATTGAAAATTTGAATGATTTAAAAGCAGAAATCATCTTTATAAAAAATATCGACAATATTGTTCCCGATAAATACAGACAAGCCACCTACGATTACAAAAAATTGATTGGCAGTTATTTAATCGAAATTCAAGACAAGGTTTTCGATTACCTGGAATCGC